>NZ_JBFUIB010000013.1:0-43545 GCF_056402095.1 Peribacillus sp. P4_C12 | reverse complement strand
ATGTTCTAATGAACCCTCTTCTTATTATCCCACTTATTTTAGGTGGTATGGTTGGGGTGTTTATATTCCAATTGCTTGATGTCGGTCTTGTAGCCATTCCATCGCCAGGCAGTATCTTCTTGTTTGTCGGTTTGGCACCAAAAGAGGATATGCTATTCATCCTTTTGGGTGTATTATTTTCTGCTATTGCAACCTTTTTTTGCAGTATGCTTCTTTTAAAACGGTCACCGGAATCTCCTACTTTACAGGAAAACGTTGAATATATAAAATTTCATCGTGTAGAGAAGAATGAAAAACAAATCAAAAAAGAAGAAGTGGATAAAATTACTCTTCCCCCTATGAATATTGAAAGAGCAAAGATAGATAATGTTTCAGCATTTGCGAATATAAATAAGGTTGAAAACATCTTTTTTATTTGTGAAACAGGAATGGGTTCTAGTGCAATGGGAGCCGCAATGTTAAAGAAGAAGCTCGAACAAGCAAACCTTACTATAGAAGTCGGCAACTCATCTATTAGTGATATTCCTGAGTATGCAGACCTCATTATTTGTCACCAGAAGTTCCTTTCCGTTGTTCAAAAAACGGTACCAAATAAAGCCTGTTATCCGCTTAGATCTTTTACAGATATGAAAGTTTATGATGAACTGGTGAAGCGAATAAACAATTTTGTATGATCTCCATTAGGGGTAGAGTCAGGAAAATGCGGATTTACAATGTTAAGCATTTTGATACAAGTCTTATGAGACATTATAAATCCTAATTTAGAGGTACTTTGAATATGTCTCAATAAGCTTTACTCTATTGAGATTGTGAAGGTTTCTACTAAACTAACGAGCAGTTTAGTTTAACAAGGATATACTAAGTGGAATATTAATTAAAGGTGATATTAAGGGGTAGTGCATTACACAAATCCTTAATAAAGGGGGATAGTGGATGGAAATAGAAGTTGGATATTTTCCAAAGAGATATTATGACTCAAATCCTGATGCTGGAGGTTTTTTCCCGTTTGCATTTGAAGGCACAGCACCATATGTTTTAGCTTTGGATGGCTTTTACCTACCAAGATGTAATGAAAATATCCTGCCTTTGTGAATGGAAAATATTAAAGCATTTCCATTAAATTTTTGTGCTGAAATTCCTTCCTACTGGAAAGAGGATTTTGAAAATACTTGTAAGAAATTCAATATCAGTTATAGATACTTAACCAATAAATACGAACGCTCAGTATTAGTTACTGAAGTTCAGAATGAAAAGCAGTTTCGGGAGATTTTCCCTTTTTATATTACTCTTGGTAGTGGAAATGATTTAGTTTTATGGTCAACAAATAAAGATGTATTTAGTGTAGAACAAAGACAATGGAAAGGGAATTTGGCAGGAAAAATTGCTGATACAGTTGTAGTTAAAGTAGAAACAGATACAAATATCTTTTGGATTGGCTATGACGGAGATAACATTGCTGTTATTTCAAATAATTCAATTTTCTCAACATATGAAAATATAATTACGACATTTCCCGAATTTGTAATCCCAAAACTATGTGAATACGAGTGATTATAGGACCAGATTGTGAAAGAATGTACCTAAACTAACGGGTAGCAATACTTGAAGATCAGAACTGTCATTTTGACAGCTCTTATTGTGCTAACAGATAGGATAATCGAAATAGTTTTTTAGAAAATCGGGTCATAATAGTAAATATTGAGTTATTAGGAGATAGAGGATGAAAATCAGGAAAGAGAAAAAGAATGGTCAGGGCGACATTTTTAAAGACATACTTATTGAAATTCGAGATTCAATCTTATTTGAATTAGTTTGGAACATCTTAATGTTTATACCAAGAATGATCATTCGTTTAATCAAGAATATATTTTAACTAGTCTAAATGAGTGCGATTCTTTAAAGGTATCGCCTTTTTTGGTTTGAGTACTTAAAGTAACGGGTGGCTTTAGTTGAATAATAATAATAATAAATAAAAAATGTCGATTTCTTGAAATGGAAATCGACTTTTTTTATGGGTTGAAACTTCCTTAGCGTTGTAAATCCGCATTTTCCTGATGCTACCCCCATTAGAATTAATTTGGTGCGATTCAATGGTAGAAAGGGAATGTTATTTTAAATAATGACATTTTTCATTTTTGACAAAACTCTATGATCTCAAGCAAACCATAGCAACTCACTAGCTAAACTATTATGCTTTAAAACAATTAATATAGTTCTGAGTTGGATAAGAAAATCTGGCGTCATATAAGCATACGAATGACTCCTAGAGAGTGGCTGAAACATACAAAAAGGTAAAATGTTAAGGGATCACTATTTTTAAACCAATACAGGTTCTGTTTTCTCTTATCATCGCACTAGCACAAGTTTTGTCGCATTTAATATGCGACAAAACTTAGGAAACAAGAGTAAGTATATTTCAATTAATAATGCTAACATTGAATTAGAAAGAGGAATCAATATTAAAAACTAATATTTATATTAGTGATAGTACCTCGCCTTTCCTTATGGCCATTAAGCAAGAGAGGTGGAAATCAGGGTTGAACACGTGGTAAAAAACTAAAATAATAGGAGTGGGAAAAATGAGCAGAACAGCAACTAAAGATAATTATAATTATCTAAGTCAAAAACCAGGTTTACAATTAATTAAAGCAGGAAGCTATGAAAAGAAAGAATTAAATGACATATTAGGGATTCCAGAAGTTAAAAGCCAAATCCTTGATATTCCGATTACTTCAAAAGATAATGCAGCAACATTAGGATTATACTCAATGCAAGAAGCTACAAAAGGTTTTGATTTTAAATATGATTTCTTAGAAATTAAAACTGTTGTCAGTGGGAAATTTGTTTTAAGTGATGATCAGGGAAACAATTTTGTAGCAGAAGCTGGCGATGTTGTAATCATCAACCCTGGTACAGTTGTTACTTTCCATGGCGAATCCGATGGTGAAGCGATTTATGTAGCACACAGATTGCCGGAACCTACGTTTGCATAAGTAATTATTAAATGACGTTCCCATTTGCACAAATGAAAGCGTGTGCAAATGGGTTATTTCTCTCTATTAAAATGTCTGAAAACTTTGATTTACTTATAATTAATTGCTTTGAAAGTATTACAAGAAGAAATGATTGAGTCTGGTAAGACAAAATCCTGCAATTCTAGCGTATTTTGAAGATCACATTATAAAAGAAATCATTTACTTAATTTTAAGAACTTAGTAGAAAGCGCTTCCAATCGTTGGTGAAGTATGCATCAGGTAAATTAATCGACAACTAAAGAGTGGTTACATTAATCTATGTTCACTTCCCTATCTAAAAAATAAAGGTCGTTGATTTATTCTTCTATTCTATAAAACGAAAAGGGGTTATCCAGAAATGCATACAGTCAATGCCATGAGTTATCAAAACTTCGATTTTGAGGTAGCTGGTCAAAAAGCGCTATTAGAAGATATTTTTCCGGATTTCAACGAATACGACCGCATTGGTGTTGTCGTAAGAGAAGCAGGTGGCGGAACAGGTGCCAGTGCCTTGCTGATGTCTGCGCTCACAAGATTTTATGATTTTTTTCGACCAGAACTTGGTATAGAGCCTGGGAAGCAGTTTATTTATCCCGAATTCTTTATCTTTCATGTAGGAAAACAGTACATGACTCATTATTGGATGGATATATGGCCGCCACATAAAGAGGTGTTGGTGGAGGACGATCCTGAGCAAATATTGGAAGCGATTAATGACCGCGGCATTACACGTCTGCTTGTCGAAGACATCAATCCTGTACAACCTATTTTTTTGAGAGAAACGTTAAACAGTGCGAAACATCGAATCGTCAGCGCATTGGCCTATTCTCCGACAGGGCGTGTTGAAAATAGTGATGTCAAGATCACAAGCTGTGATGCAGCAGAAAAATGTGTTCTTGACTCCTTTAAGATTTCAAAAGATCTTTCTAAAGAAGTACTAGAGAAGTTGCTAGAAAGACGCCACTCACTTACGACAAACAGGCGTGTAACAGAAACATACCGCCGTATTGAGGTATCAGAGGCTTTGTATAGGCTTACTAACAACATTGAACCTAGCCCAACTACACGGAGCTACTTTGCTCTGCTAGAGATGGAAGAAGAGATAGAAGTGTGATAGTGTCTACGAATGACAATGAAATATGAATAAGTATATCAACACAGATATCCCTGTATCTTTATTTCTTATTTTATATGAAAATTCAGAATAATTAGATTAGTTAGAAAGGCGATTTTGACTTTGCCAATTTCAACAGTGAGATTGCAGCAATTAAAAACAAGATGAAAGAAAATATAATCTTAAGTCGAATAAAAGAGGATCCTTTTGAAGCTTAAGATACGAAAAGGAGTTGGCCATATGGCTGGTGGTTCTAACAATTTAACGGGTACTCCAACGAGTGCGAGCGAAAAAGAATTAATGAAAGATGATTATTCTTTAAGTAAAGTACCTCCTGAAAAAAGATCGATGAGCTTACTAAGCGTAGCAAACATCGCTTTAGGTATTTCTACAGCCATCTTCTTTTTTCAAATGGGGAGCGTTATGGCCATTCAATTTGGCGCTATGAATGCGTTGGTCTCAGGGATTTATGCAACAATTGTTGCCGGAATAATAAGTACGATCATTGTTTATTTATCCGCAAAAACTGGCATGAATGTAAACTTATTATCTAGAGGCGGAGGGTTTGGTTATATAGGCGCTTCGTTAACCTCACTCATTTATGCCTCAAACTTCATTATGTACTGCGCATTTGAAGGAATTCTCATGGTCTATGCGGTAAATGAATTTTTACCGGCCATTCCCACGTGGGTGTTAATCGTTTTCTTTGGCTCTGTTGTTATTCCTTTAAACTGGTTTGGGATTAAGCAATTGGACAAAATACAAAAATTCACATTGCCGATATTTGTAATTATGTTAGCGATCGCTCTGATTGTATCATTCAATAGAGCTTCAGCCTACGAAGGGAACTTTTTGACCTTTATGCCAGAAGGTGTTCAATTTGGAGGAACGGCTCTGCTTCTTTGCATAGGCATGCAAAATGGATTATTGGGTCTGATGGCGTTGCTTGCATCAGATTATGCGAGATTTCTTAAAAAAGACGACGTTAAAGTAGGGAAGTATATAATCGGATTTTTTCCACAGCTCCTTTGCTTTTTCATCATGGGTCTTATTGGTATATGGTTTGGCGTTCGCATGGCAGAAGGAAATCCTGGGGTTTATATGGTTCAACTTCTAGGTATCGGCGGAGTTTTCTTTACTATTCTGACGCAGGTTAGAATTAATATTACAAACTTATATAGCGGTTCATTGTCTCTGTCCAACTTTTTTGAGAACATTTTTAAATTTAAACCAGGAAGACCATTTTGGGTTATCGTATCAGGCGTAACTTCAATCGCTTTAATGCTAGGAGGGATATTAGATCATTTAAGTGGTGTACTGATCGCACAAGGGATCTTTCTTATGGCATGGGCAGCCATCTTAATCAGTGATGCATTCGTCGTAAAAAAACTATTAAAGATTGGGCCTACTTATTATGAGCACAGACAAACGAATTTGTACGGATGGAATCCGGTTGGCGTCGTGGCTTTCATCGTAGCCAGTCTATTAGGTTCTATTGCTGGATTCGGATATATGGGGACGTTCTTGGAAAATACATCTGCATTCTTTTCCTTTATCATCGCATTTATAGTCACAATTATTATGGCAGTTGCGACAAAAGGAAAATATTATGTTAGAGAAGAAGCGAAAGATGTACCAGAGGAAGAATATATTGCATACATTCATGAAGAAATGATCAGGAAGATATCAGCAGATTAGGATGAAGGCCGTCTCAATGAGGATCTCTTGAGGCGGATTTTTCGTGCGCCCGGCATGGGTGCAATCTATAGGGTGAAAGTCCCGAACCATGAAGGCAGTAGTAGTGGTTAGCTTAATGCAAGGGTGTCCACGGTGACGTGGAATCTGAAGGAAGCAAGCGGCAAACCTCCGGTCTGAGGAACACGAACTTCATATAAGGCTAGGTATCATTGGATGAGTTTGCGAAACAAAGTCCTTACTGCCGAAGGTGGTACAGAGTAAATGAAGCAGATAGATGGAGGGAAAGATTGTACTCTTACCCGGGGAGGTCTGATGACAGCCAAGTACACTTGGTAACCTGTCCAGTGATGGACAGCTGAATCATCAGAAGTCAGCAGAGGTCATAGTACTTGTCTACTCGAGAAGATAAGGAAGGACCGAACAGATTGAGGAGGACGGATACTAGGCGTTCGTTATTTTGCGAAGAAGCAAACAATTCCTAACGGAACTTATTTAAAGGAAGAAGTGGTGAGTACATGGGGAACTTCAAAAGGGCGGAGCAGATAAAGGCACAAATAGACCATCTCGTCCACGCAGGGAAAGGATATCAACGATGTTAATGGAACAGATACTAGAGAGGGAAAACTTAATACAGGCATTGAAGCGTGTAGAAAGAAATTAGGGAAGCCATGGTGTAGATGGAATGCTGGTTCAAACCTGAGACCGTACCTCGYAACGGAATGGTACAACATGAAAACTGCCCTTTTACAGGGTACCTATCAACCGGAGCCCGTCCGTCGTATCGAAATCCCGAAACCAAACGGCGGAGTTCGGCTATTGGGTATTCCAAACGTTCTAGACCGTTTCATTCAACAAGCCATTGCCCAAATATTGACYAAGATATATGACTCAACCTTTTCGGAGAATAGCTATGGATTTCGCCCTCATTGATACTCCGAACGTATTGAAGAATTTAGATTCATGGATTCGAAGAAGACTCAGRATGTGCCTATGGAARCAATGGAAATTGCCAAGAACGAGAGTGAGGAAACTCAAAGGATTAGGCGTCCCATTTGGAAAAGCATATGAATGGGGAAATAGCAGAAAGGGTWATTGGCGCATAGCGCATAGTCCTGTTCTAGACAAAACCCTTAATAATGTTTATTGGCACCACCAAGGGTTAGTCAATCTATATGAACGATATACAAAACTACGTCAGACTTAAACTGAAGCGCCGTATACCGAACGGTACGTACGGTGGTGTGAGAGGTCGGAGGCTAGGCGCCTCCTCCTACTCGATTATTACTCATGGGATGCTGTATTCTTCTGATAAAGAGTACTTCGGTTCTAAGAAACATGTGGTATTCATCTGGTTATGGAAGGGGAATGATGGGGGCTATGGGAGGTACAATAAAACTTGCTGCTAGGAAATTTTTATTAAAAAGATTTGAAAAAGCGACTTAATTGTCGTTTTTATTTTGCACCCAGAATAAAGGTGTTGACTTACATATTAACTTATTCAATGTGGCATCGTTCTAGTTCTGGAATACATAAGTAATTTGAACATAAAAACTACTCGGTATGAGCGTCAAAAAGAGCAATCATCATAGATTCCAGGAGACAAATTTATCAGTTGCTCTAGTGAGGTTTACTTCTTAAGTATTTTAGAAATAACCTCGACAGAATATATATTAATCTAATATACAGGTCTACAAGGTGACCCAATATAAATATTTCAAAGTGTTTGATTGTGATTCGAATTGAATACAGGATGATTTGAAGGAAGTATGTTGATGTGTACCGAATAAATCAATAAGAGGATTTAGGAGGGAATTGGATGACATACTTGGAACAATTCGCACGTAATCGGAGAAGAAGAGAAAAGACCGAGTTATTAACCCCACGCATTCCAGAGGGCTTGTACGGTGATTTCAAAGGTTACTGTGACGAACTGGGTTTATCTATCAGTGAGGCGGTTCGTCATGCTTTATTAAGATTGACGTCGCCAACAAAATATACTGGAAATCCTTCACTATCAATACCATGTGGTATGTCGAAAAATACTTTGCCAATTGGTTTACAATTAATATCAAAACATGGAAATGAAGCTGTCTTATATCAATTTGGATATGCTTTAGAACAAAATAAATATATATAAGAATCAGTTCTACTAAAAGAAGAACTGGCTTCATATATTAAGGACATCAAAGGTAGATCGAGTGGATTTGTACTTTAAAATAAGCTTCAAATTTAAAAAAAGATAAAAATAAGGGATTAATCCAAAAAGAAATATCAAAAAAAGGAGACAGGGGAAATACATGAAGAAAATGAAAACTAGACAACGAAAATACAGAAGATTACGAAAGATAGAGGTTTTTACGATTCTAACTTTTTTTAGTATCTGTTATCTAATTATCATTCATGTGGATCGTTCGGCAGAGACAAGTGTAATAGTAGCAGATTCTAAGGCAGAACATAAAAAAAGTAAAGAGAAAGTATCTGTACAAACGGAACAGGTAGAAGCAGTAAAGAAGGAAGTCCGTGTGATAGAAGGAAAAGAAACAACAATCAAAGTTAGTGCAGCTGGTGACTTTACAATTGGTACCGATGAAAGTTTTCCATACCCAAACACATTTGCCGATGAAGCATCCAAAAAGGGTCTACCTTTTTTCGTTAAGAATATTTCGAATATTTTTAATAGTGATGATTTAACAACGGTTAATTTAGAAACTACATTAACTACTGCTACTCAAAAAGCAGAAAAAACATTTCGTTTTAAAGGAGATCCTTCCTACACAGAGATTTTAAATCTAGGCAGCATAGAAGCTGTTAATCTAGCAAACAATCATACATATGATTATTTAGAGCAAGGATATGAAGATACCATTGATAATTTAAAAAATCATAAAGTTGGTTATTTTGGTAATGAGGATAAATATCTTACCACGATTAAAGGGGTTAAAGTAGGAGCTCTTGGTTATGAAGGATGGGAAGACAACGTGAAAATACGGAAACAAATTCATCATGACATCCATTCTTTGAAGAAAAAAGGAGTTAAAATTATTCTTGTTCACTTTCACTGGGGAGTAGAAAGAAGTCAAATACCTAACGAGGGTCAAAGATCTTTAGCGCGCTATACGGTGGATAACGGAGCTGATCTCGTTCTGGGTCATCACCCACATGTTGTTCAAGGAATTGAGGAATATAACGGAAAGTTTATTGTATATAGCCTTGGTAACTTTATGTTTGGGGGGAATAAAAATCCAAGTGATAAAGATACCTTTGTATTTCAACAAACTTTCCACCTGAAAAATGGACAATTATCAAATAAAAAGGAAATAAAAGTAATTCCATTTCGGATTTCTTCTGTCACTTCCAGAAATAACTATCAACCTACACCACTAGAAGGTTCTGAAGCTGAAAGAGTGAAAAATAAGATCGTTCATTTATCAACTAAAATTAAAAATTCGGACTGGCTTGTTTATGAAGAATGAAAACAAAATATAAAAGTAAGAGCTTTCCCTTTTGTAGTTGAAATAAAAGGAGAGGATTAAATTTGCCAAAGGTATTAGTGGTGGATTATAAAGCCCATATCCATATGCCAGTCAATATAATAGAGGTGCCTGGTTTGTTGTCCAGGAAATTCGGTATTGCAATCGTTAAAACAGCACCCATAACCATCATCCAGACAGCCCCGATTACTGTACCCGAATAACTGTGCATACGCCCCTTACGTTGCAGACTATTCTCGCTATCTTCCGGTAACTACACCAACGTCTCATACATTCTGGTATAGTTACGTTGGCACAGTTATCGGGACAAAATAGTAGGGTATTCATTTTCTTTTCAATGACGACAGAACTGGTCATAAAAGCTTTCAATAACGCACACTAAAGATAACTTCGGAAGTCCTTACCTTACCAGTTGAGAATGTAGGAGAAAGATAATGCCCTTGATGAGGAAAAGGATGTTGTCTTACATGGTATGGCTGGATTTGAAAGACTTTTAAAAGAAGCTGGCATTTAGTTTGATTGAAGATAGTTTGCTATTTTTCTCGTCTCATAAGGTAAGATTACTCTTTACAATGAGATACAATAAATAAAAGCATCTAAGATGAACCTAGAGGCTTTTATTCTCTGTTTATGGCTGATGTACAAGAACCGTAACAGAGAATAAAATGAGATTGCCTTAATTATATAATATATAATGTGAAGATTAGATTATATGAATTGATTAATGTAAAAAAGGTTTCTTGAAATTACATATACCGTCTCACTATCACAAGGTTACTTGACATTTTGAGATTTGATTTTGTGTGTTTTTATAACTTCCTATAATAAGTGTTATGTAAACTAGAAAGAAAAGGTTAGCAGATTATCTTAATGGAATAATCCACATTTAGCAAATTATGTAATTTTAGTTTACGAGTTTTCCATCTTCCCTTTTATCATCGAATGGGCATTAGAATTAATCACCTTTAAATATAAGTCGAGACTAGCAAAATTGCTAGTCTAAATTTAATTCATTAATTATCTTGATCTTCGTCTTCTACTACGCCAATTTCTACATAATCGTCATTTTTTCTTAATATTGTCTTTTCTTTTTCGGCTTCTTCTCTAGTAGCACACGGTATAGTATATGGCACTGCCCAATTATGTTTATCTCTATATGTAACTGTAAACACTTCTTGCATTGAACATACCCCCAAGTAATTTTWTGGTAACTTATTTATATACCATATTTAGTATGGTATATAAATTTTCCCCACTTGGTTTACTCATCTTTTTTTCCGAATCTATATAGATGATACCAAGGCAATAAGACTAAGTTGCCTTTTATGTCCGGGGAGCATCTTTCACAGTAATAATGAATGTGATAATTTCCTTCTTCATACAAAGGTGTCATTGTCTCACTTTCAAACTACTCACCACAGTATGAACAAAACTTTGTATCTTTGCAGTCGTAATACAGCTGCAAATCACTTAATCTTTCTTCTATTTTCTTATTAAACCTTCGCATATCGTTATATTTGATTCTTAGCAATGAGATATTGTTATCCCCACAAAAGGCGGTCTTGATCCCATCTCTATATTACACTTCTCTGAATTTCTGTAACATCTTTCCTTATCTTTTGAAAATTGTGCAGGCTTGTCATGCTGTTCCCCATCCGAATCACATTTGTGTCCTGCTACCATAATATAAAGGCAGCGGGTATAAAACCCTCTATCTTTTTCTTTCACTCCTTAGCTTAGCTAACCCAACACTATTATAAAATGATATTACCTGGTATGCTCCTAAATCAGATTAATTCAATCTAGTTAGAATTTTTATACTACAATTGATTAACATAATTTTCTTTTAAAATATCCTTTTTTGTCTTTCCCATGAAATCCCTAAAATGTATTACCCATGATATCCCTTTTAACATTGATATCAGAAACAGTGAGAGTGAAAATAACCATAATGGTTGTTCAATTTTGGTTAGGTAGACCCCTCCCATGAATGTAAGTAAAGTTTCCAAAACCTTTATGTAAATGCCTATATGGAAAAGTTTGTAGAAATTTTTATTTGCAAAATGTACACATAGAAAAACAATAACTAAAGTAAATACAATAATTAGGAATCTCCATTTTACATCCAACGATATAGTACATCCCCTCCGAATAAATAAATTAAATCTAGCGATAGCATAAATAAATAAAAAAGTAAAAAAATGGACATTGTAATAATTGCGACAACTTCCATTTTTTTATCTCTTTTTGATTCTAAACTCCTCCTCAAATATATTATTTTCCCTACTTGTATAAACAATAAAATCAAAATTTTATTAAATACTTTACAGTTCAGCCCCACATGTATTTCTTTTCCTTAACTTTATAGATAGTTTACTGATTTAGAAATGCAAGAAATATTAAACTATTTTCAAAAGAACTTTCCCATACTCGTCAAGGTTTTTATAAGGTCAAGGGTTGTTCCAACTATAGTATCTGCAGAGCCAACTATCTTTTCTACTTTTTCAACCTTTCCTATTGCACCATCAAAAAAGCTATTTTCTTGTTTGATAAAATCTTTACTTACTTTTCCTGAATCATCTTCAGATTCACTTACTGCTCTTTCCAATTGTTCTTGATGTTGCTTTTGCCTACTATTTTCATATTCAACTCTTAGTTCGTCCATTATCTTAGTTTGTAGTTGAAACCCTCTATAAAAATGGAAATTCCTTTTAGGGAGCTTACAATATTCACTCCAAATATCACTCTCAATAAGCATTTTTGCTAGAGCAAGTTCGGAATGTACTCTTTCAGCTATAGTGGTTGTTCCATGAAAACGACTTTTTTTTATTAAGAAATTTCTAAGAGCGTAGAAATCGATTAAATTGTTACAATGCAAAAATATATCAAATTCCAAGTCTAGTAGTCTCTTTTGTAGAGATTCTGGTAATTGTAAATATGTTACTTGAAGTTTATTTGATAGTGTAAATAATGAAGGGTGACTTAATTCATATTCACTATCTTTAATTATTCCTCCATTTAAATACTCCATAAATGCTTTGAAATATTCAGTAAATGTGTCCTTAAACTCTTGAACTTGGCTTAATAATTGTTCTTTTTGTTGCTGCATGTTTTACCTCCATATTTTTTATATCAGAATTATAGATTCAAAAATGTAAGTTTTTACTATTATACTACACATTATGATACTTAATTTAACCAGCTACAATGATGCAGAACTATACACCTTCTATAAATTTAACTTTTACTACTAAACGTGTATCCTGGCTGATAATTTCATCCAGCAGTGCTTCCCCTCTATTAAAGTAAGAGCGGTGCATCCTTTACATTTCTTATAAAAATTATTTATAAACCGGATAAAGTTGTGACACCACACCCTTTGTTGAGCAAAATAAAAAAACCGATTTCCAAGTAGGAGAATCGACCTTAAACATTTGGTTTAGTTATTTTGTTCCTCAGCTGCTTGATGTTTGATTAACTCCCTTTGTTTTTCTATTAGCTGTTCTATTGCCACTCCAATAGGATCATTATCTTTGTATTTCGCTCTTCTATGGATTTTATATTTCTTCCGAGCTTTGATCATATAGCAATGGATTATTTTGTTTATTGGCTGCTAAACTTTTGCTTGTCTCTCCATGTTGTTTTATTAGCATTTTAATAGGAGCAATTTTCTTTTTCTCTGGTTCTTCCGTAGATTTTTTTATTTGTGCAAGGTATCGGGAATTTTGTATTTCATTCATTATTTCTACTCCCTTTCATTTTTTATTTTTTTATTTAATACCTTACCTTGCCCTACCATAATTCACATTATTGAAAAGTTATTTCGACTCCCTCGAACTAATCTCTTTTTATGTTCGGGGATAAGAAAGAACGCTATATAATTCTATCAAACACGATGTCACGTTATCATTTTTCATTACTCACACTTTATAAATTCTCCTTACACGGTAATATTAATCCTTCGATATTATTGAAAACGAAAAAAGTATTTTATTCTCAGAACAATTTACAAAATTTATGACCAGAAATAACGGTATTTTTTTAATATTCGAAAATAACTTCGGCGGATATTGTAGTTCATCCTTTATTGAATTCATTATCACCCATCCTTATATTTTCGATATTTCCTTTCTGCAATAGTCACATTCTCACCCCTAAGACAATTGCACTAAAAACAAAAGTTTCAATAAAAGGTTTATACAAATAACAGTATAATAATCTTTTAGTAGAATTTTGAAATTATTGTATAGGGGGATTATATATGCATAAGTTTATTATAATTATATTTACTATAATGTATGCTCTATTACCAGTTACACTCTTAAAGAGTTATATTTTGTCAACTTTTTTATTGGGTATTTCAATTATCATTTTTACTATTGGCTTAAAAATACCCAAATTTCAAGAAAACCCTGTCTTTATTTTTCTCATAAGAATCTTATTATTATTTATTATTATGATGATTAGTTTAAAAAGCATTAAGGTAATAAGCATTGAACTATATAAAATTACTGGTAATGAATTAATAGAGAAATACATCATTATTCTTTTTTTAGTCATTGTAATTGTCTTTTTCATTTTGATTTTGATTGATTTAGGTTATAGAATAATAAAAAATATTTCAGAGCCGGGACAAAAAACAAATATTTTGATCTTACTAGGTTTTCTGGTAGTTTTACTACTAGCCCCTAATTACCTTTTTGGATTGTGTTATAGCTTAGTATTAGCAACTTTCTATGACATTCAATTATCCCCCTTTAAGGGTTTCTATTTAACTTTTGCAATAAGTTATTCATTACCAATTAATGACGAGGAGCTTTCAAACACAATTAAAACATTCAATAAATATTTTTCTTTACAATTTATACAAATTGTTCATATTACACTTTATAAAATCATTGATCTTACAGTAATTGCAACTATCATAAATTATATTAATGATCTGTTGAAACGTAAGCGATAATAAAACCAATAGTTAAACAGAAAAAGACACTTCAAATAGTGAACTGCACCCTAATTGTAGTTTGTGTCTAACAAATGGGGTGCAGTTCATTTCTTCCATATATTTAATCATATCTTTCATTGCATTATACGCCGTTAAAACGCCACCTGATCAATATCTAAATAAACATTGGTAAGCCTAAGGGTTGGAATTGCCCGCTCCTTAAGTTCGTGATCGTCTTGGGAGGAATAGAAATGGAAAATACACAAAGGTCCTTTAGTTTACATAATACTGATTTCTGGCAATCAAGAAGCCTTCGAATTTAATAGAATTCGAGGGCTTTATAATAACATATATTACTTATATTGTTATATTATGGAGCATCCACTTAAACATTACATGTAGTCAGAGAGCGAATCACAGCATAAGAATCTTATTGTTAGTTCATATCTTTTAAATTTCATTTTTATATTGAGGATTCTTATAATAAAGCAGAAGAGAAGAGAAGAAAATAATAGAATTACTTTTTTCAGAGTGTTAAATACTAATAATTGAAAAAGAACCATCATTCTTAAGCATATGCTTATCTTTACATGCATGATATCTTTTTTGTTCGTATAATGGAATAAAGGGGAATCAAGATGAGTCTAATTTACAAGAAGAAGGAGCAGATTAATTCTGTGGAACCAAAAGGCGAAGAAATAAAGAATTTAGCATTAAAAGTCAAAGAGATTATTCAATCTTCAGGATATCAAAATGAAGATGTAATCTTTCTGTGTATTGGTTCAGACCGATCAGTTGGGGATTCATTAGGCCCTTTAGTGGGGACAATGCTTAAAGAACACATGGTGCCTTATCGTGTTTACGGCACTTTGGAAAATCCCGTTCATGCATTTAATTTAGAAGACACGTTGAAAGAAATTAAAAAACAATTCAAAAAGCCTCTTATTTTTAGTGTGGATGCTTGTTTAGGGGATCAAAACCAGGTCGGTTATGTTTTCTTGAAGGATGGACCTCTTGTCCCAGGGAAAGCTTTAAAAAAAGTATTGCCGGAAGTGGGAGACTATCATCTTACAGGAATGGTCAACTATATAGATCCGCTGCCAACCATGCAATTTTTAAATGATACTCGTCTATACACGGTTATGAACCTTGCGAAAACAATCGTAAAAATCATTACTCAAGCGACCGGCGAGACTAATGGAACTTATTAAAAGAATGGGTTTGTACCAAAAACCACTATTAAGAATTGGTTTTTGGTACAAACCCATATGGTTTAAGTTCGATGAATTTATTAGATAACATAAAACTTAAACAATAGCCCCTGTCAAGATAGCAACAATGATAAGGACTAATGAGCAAATTAGAGCCCATTTAAATGCATACCGCTGTAGTTCCCCGATATCTGTCTTTACCATCCCTACTAGTAAAAGAGTCGATGCCACGAGAGGACTTAAGAAATGTACAGGCTGGCCCAGTACGGAAGCTCTGGCAATTTCTAAAGGACTCACTCCATAAGCTGCTCCTGCTTCGGCAAGAATTGGCAAAACGCCAAAGTAGTAAGCATCATTGGATAAAACGAACGTAAATGGCATGCTGGTGAACGCAACGACCATCGGTAAAAATGAGCCTAAAGAATCAGGAATGATGGCCACTAATGAATTTGCAATGGCGTCGACCATTTTCGTACCCGAAAAGATCCCTGTGAAAATACCAGCCGCAAATACTAATGTGACAACGGTTATGGCGTTTCCTGCATGTGACACGATTCGCTCTTTTTGCTGTTCTAGATTAGGGTAATTAATGATTGAAGCAAGCACAAACCCGATTAGAAACAACACAGGTACCGGTACTAAGCCCATTACAAGAACGACCATAACCGTGAGCGTCAACAAAAGATTGACCCATATTAATTTAGGGCGCTTTAAATCGTCTTGTATGGCGGAAGCTACCGCTGCTTCAGCAAGAGCTCCTTTCATTTCAGGTGCAGCTTTGATATTAACAACGCCAATCCTTTTGCGCTCTTTTTTCCCAAGTACATAAGCGGTAAAAAGAATAGCTGCAATTCCTGCGAATAGTGTTGGGATAATCGGGACAAAGAATTCATTTGCATCGAGACCTAAAGATGCTATTGCTCTTGTTGCAGGTCCTCCCCAAGGAGTCATACCACTCATAATACTGACAGCCAGCATAGAAATAGTGGCAAGAATAAGTGGATTCATACCAAGTCGTAAGTAAAGAGGCAGCATAGCGGAAATCGTAATCATATGAGTCGTGGTACCATCACCATCTAAGGCAACGGTCATTGCGATTACTGCTGTTCCTATCGCTATTTTAACCGGATCCCCTTTTACGATTTTTAACATAGTTTTAATAAGTGGATCAAATAATCCAGCGTCAATCAGAACTCCGAAAAACAAAATAGCGAACAATAGCAAAGCGGCTGAAGGTGCGACAACCTTTATTCCATCGAGCATCATATCTCCGAGCTCTGGACCAAATCCGCCAATTAATGCAAAGATAATTGGAATGACTACAAGAGAAGCAACAGGTGATAACCGTTTAGACATGATTAAATAAGTAAAGACAACGACCATTGAAATACCAAGTAACGTAAGAATATGAATCCCCTCCTATTAAAGAAACCGCTTACAAATTGAACAAAAAGTTTGAATAGTTAAAAAATATTATATGATATTTTCTGTTTCCCTGTTGCTTTGTTTTCTTTTTTTAGAATAGTTCATATCGTTAAATAAGTGAAATACATATTTTTTGTACTTTTTCGAAAAAAAAACTTATAATCCATTTTATATTAAATTAAGAAATCGAAAAAGCACAATGAAATTGTCAATAATTTCATTGTGCTTTTTCGTTAAAGATTGGAATTTTTATTCAAGAAATCAATAAAGTTTTTCACAGTAGAGAGTTTTAAAGAATCCTGGTTATACATTAACCATGTATTTCTTAACACCGGCTTCCCATTTTTGTAGGATAACCCGTATGTATGCAAGTTATCTGAAGGCTGCAGGCATATTTCCGGCAGAATAGAAACACCAAGATCATTTTTGACCATCTCTTTGCACGTCTCCTGCCGATCTGTTTCCATAGTTACAAATGGTGGCTCCGGGAATCTATCATGCCACCAGCCATTTATTAAGTTTTTTAAAGAACTGTCGGTTTTATAATTTATGAATGGAAGTTCTGGCAAGTTATCCAAGTCTACCTCTTTCTTAGAAATTAAACAAAGTCTTTCTTTATGCAGTAGCGATTTGATTCCATACCATTCATAGTTTCCACGCAGAATGCCTAATTGAACACTAGAGGAATCCAGAAGATGCATGATTTCTGTACTCCAGCCTGTATTCACATTAAATTGTACATGAGGATATTGTGTTGAAAACTTTTTCAATATTTCTGGTAGTTTATATTGGGCAAAGTTGCTGGAAACGCCAAGCCTTAACGTTCCTCTTACCTCATTTTTCATATTCAGCATATAATCTTTCGTTTTTTGCAACTTTTTCACCATTTCTTCCGCATAGCCCGCTAAATGTATCCCTTCGGAAGTAAACTCAATACCTCCTTTTATTTTGAAAAATAAGTTCGTGCTAAATTCTTTTTCTAAATTTTTAAGCCGATACGTTAACGCCGGCTGCGATATATATAAACGCTCTGCGGCACGGCTAATGTTTTTTTCTTCATATAGTATCCTTATCGCAATCCAATCTTTTTCGTCCACTTAACCATCTCCCACTTTTCGATTATAAGTTTTTTTATCATTTTTATTAAAAAAATATGTATTTTACTTATTACAGAACTTATCATACTATATTCCCAATGGAACCGGTAGTGCTATAAATATTGGGTTGAGAAAAGGTGGTTATACAATGAAAGTACCAGTAGTTGTAATGCGCGGCGGGACAAGTAAAGGTGTGTTCCTTAACTTTGAACATATGCCTTCGAATCGCTCACACTGGGAAGGTTTCTTACTTGACGTGATGGGCAGTCCGGATCGGAGACAGATTGATGGTCTTGGAGGAGCGAATTCATTGACAAGTAAAGCAGCGATTATCAAAAAATCGGATTCACCAGAATTCGATGTGGAATATACATTTGCGCAGATCAGCATCGATAATCAAATGGTTGATTTTAAAGGGAATTGTGGTAATATTTCATCTGCTGTAGGACCTTACGCAATTGAGCACGGAATAGTTCCGGCAAAAGAACCTGTTACAACGGTGAGAATTTTTAACTCGAATACACAAAAATTGATAATTGCAGAAGTAGAGGTTGAAAATGGACAAGTGAAAACAGAAGGTAGCTGCTCAATTCCAGGCGTGCCTGGTAAAGGATCACCTATCTATCTTTCTTTTACTCGTGCTGAAGGAGCAGTCACAGGAAAACTATTCCCTACAGGAAATCCGATTGACATGATTAAAACGAAGGATCGACTGATTCAAGTTTCAATTATTGATGTTGCTAATCCACTTGTTTTTGTAAGGGCACAGGATATTGGTCTAAACGGAAGCGAATTGCCCACTGAATATTCACAGGAAAAATTAAATGAACTAGAGGAAATCCGGTCGATTGCAGCTGAAATGTGTCAATTTTCCGATAAGAAATCAGCAACTGTCCAATCTCCTGCTGTGCCTAAAATGACTCTAATTGCTCCTCCTATGGATTACGTCGACCTAAACGGATCGGAAAGAAAAGCGTCAGAGATGGATTTGATGATCAGAATGATGTCGATGCAAAAGCCCCATCAAGCGCTTGCTATTACAGGAGCAATCTGTGCAACTGCAGGAGCTTACTTACAGGAAACGATTTTATCTGAGATGGTGAACATCAAACAGGAAATTTTTCGATTAGCCCACCCGGCGGGGATAATGGAAACAAAAGTTGATTTTTTGGCAGGACACATACGCGCTATTAAAGTGGTACGCACAGCGAGAATCATTTTAGAGGGTTACGTGTACACGAAAAAAAATTACGAGCTTTCCTATCAATTAGCTTGATTTGAATTGATTTGCAAATTACGCAAAAAAAATTATCTATCACTTGGAGGCTTTGCAATGTGGGTCATCACTGTCTTTTTAAAAGGAAATATTAAAATTTTTGAATTTGACACAGAAAAAGAAGCGAAAGAACTTTTCAAAAATATGAAAGGCACTAAAATTCTTTCCGAAATAGTTTACTTCAATGATCCTTGTTTTGTATAAGTGAGTTTTCAATAGAGCCCAGACTCTAATGTATCTCCAACTAACCGATGCCTACAAAATTCAATAATAAAATAGGGTTGAGAATAGATGAAAATTTTCCGGAGGGAGCGTTCACCCTTATACAATTTAGGATATAGATACTGAATCCAGATTTTCATGGTTACTAGAGTATTAAACAAAAAGAAAACTAATTGTTATCTTTCATCCTTGTTATAGGGAAAAGTATCCACAAACCAACCCATTATTTATTGACTGGCCACCCTTTTTCACAGGCTCAATTTTAGCATCAATCGGAGCATAGGAAGAACACCTATATATTATAATCATACAAAATAATTGATAACTGGTAACTGTTGATAAGTCAGCACTGACTTCATGCGCGATAATGCCCAGCTGATCTATTCAGCTGGTGCTAAAATCGAATAACTATAATAGATGAAAAATCATATTGTCTGGCTATCAGGACGCCTAAAGCTATACAATCACTACATCTGAAAAAACTGCAATAGATAAACTGTTACTAAGGTTGACTAAAACTCATATCCCTATATGATATGAGTTTTAATCAATGCATAAAGACTTTTAATATTTAAAGTACCAAACAGCCAAGAACTTTTTTAAGCCTTGGCTGTTTTTTATTCTTCTATTTAATGTATCCCTAGAATTTTTGGACACATTCTTATCTAATTAACTATGCAATGAAAAGACTCAATGATTATTGATCGCTTCAACCTTTTCTTGAATATAGTGGGCTGCGGATGAACCAGCTAATTTTCCAAAGACTGCTCCAGACATTAACCCGGATCCACCAGGATAGTTTTCATAAAAAATCCCCCCAATCATTTCACCAGCCGCAAAGAGACCTTTTATCGGTTGTTCTTCTTTGTTTAACACATGACCCGTAGCATCTACATGCAAACCACCGAACGAGAAGGTGATTCCGCACGTTACAGGGAAAGCATAGAATGGCCCTTGCTCAATTCGAAGTGCCCAGTTGGATTTAGGAGGGGTAATTCCTTTCGTTCCTTTGCCATCTTTCTCTGCGGGTCTATACTCGCCACCTTGTACTGCACTGTTATATTCTTCGATCGTTTTAAGGAATTGTGTTTGATTGACCGGCAGGAAACTAGCCAACTCTTCAAGTGTATCTGCTTTATAAATAGTCGCTTCTTCAAGGTCATATTCTTTACGCAGCATCGGGCGTACCTGTGCATCATAAATTTGATATGCCACATGTCCAGGCTGTTTTAATACCTCACGGCCGTATTTGGCATAGGTGTAATTTCGCAAATCTGCTCCTTCATCAACAAAACGTTTCCCTTCATTATTAAGCATGACGCTGTACGGATAAGAATGCTTTTTAAAAATATCTCCCGGCTTCGTGAAGTCTCCTACTTTTGGCGCGTTATAATCTGTCCCAATTGAATGACATCCAGACCACTGCCCAAATTTTTGAGCCCCGACTGCCATAGCCATGGAGATGCCGTCTCCTGTGTTGAACTCGGTTCCACGAACAATCGCCGCTTCCCATTCTTCACCAATATTTTCACTTCTCATTTTCTTATTGGCTTCAAAGCCGCCACAAGCCAAAATCACACCGGATGTCTGAACTGTTACCATTGTATGATCCTTCTCAACAACGACACCGGATATTGTGTTATTCTCTGATACAAGCTCCACAGCACGTGAATCGTACCAAACGTCGATGCCAATTTCTTCTGTCCGCGCAAAGAGCTGTCTCATTAAGCCAACGCCTTTATCTTCCGTTTTGATAGGCAGTCCTCCCCAGAAATTGCGCTTGCCATCTTGTACGAAAGATTGATTTTCATAATTCAATTCAAATTTTATTCCCTGATCACGCATCCACGCAATTGTTTCATACGATTTAGTAACTAGCTGTTTTGCTAATTCAGGATTACTTTGTCCACCTGTTACTCGCATTAGATCATCTAAATAATCAGATTCAGCGTATTCAGGCATAACAATTAACTCGGCTTCTACGTCTGTTAATTCAGGTATAACTTTTCTGATTGCGTCTAAATTATTGTATGCAACACGTATGGCTCCATCTGTGAAGAAAGAGTTTCCTCCACGCTTTTCCACTGGTCCTCGTTCTAATACAAGAACTCTAGCACCGACCTCTTTTGCTGAGATTGCCGCACATAAAGCTGCGTTTCCTGCCCCCACTACAACTACATCATAATTTTGTACATTTGCCATTCTTACCCCTCCTGCTAAGTAGTGATAACTCTTCATGTAAATAATAAGTGAAAATAAAGAATAAAAATAATATTGTTTTTTTATTTATTGACATAAAAAAAATTTATGAATAAATACTAGAAACATTTAGTGAGATTATTGATTTACACAAAAAAAGATAGATTTCTTTCATTCATTAGTTGTATTATACTTTTAGAAATCAAATAAATTATTGCTATTTTTAATTAGCTATAAATATTTTTTATGAAGAAAGGAGAAAAATATTATGGATGAAAAAGACTGGCATATATTAATTACTCTTCATGAAGAAAGAAATATAACAAAGGCAGCACAACGACTATTTATTTCGCAGCCAGCTTTAACCTACCGTATAAAACAGCTAGAAAAAGAATTTAAAACAAATTTAATCTCTAGAGGAAAAAGAGGTATCGAGTTTACTGTTAAAGGCGAATATCTGGTTCAATATTCAAGAGATATGAGTAACCAGTTACGAGATGCAAAAGAACATATTTCAAATTTGGATGAAAAAGTAAAAGGAACTTTACGTTTGGGTGTATCTGGCTTGTTTGCCCGATATAAACTACCAGTATTATTAAAAGAATTTCTAACCCTGTATCCAGATGTTGAAATTAGTTTGAAAACTGGATGGAGTTCTGAAATTCATCAAATGCTTAAAAAAGAAGAAGCACACCTCGGGATAGTTAGAGGTCCTTACAAATGGCAGGAAAATAAAGTGTTATTTCAAGAAGAAAAGATTTGCATTGCTTCCAGTAAAAAAATTGAATTAAAAGATCTTCCTTTTCTTCCTAGAGTGAATTATCAAACAGACCAATCGTTAAAACTAACTATTGAAAACTGGTGGCAGGAAACATTTACAGTACCACCTAAGGTTTCAATGGAGGTAGATCGGATAGAAACATGTAAAGAAATGGTTCTTAATGGTTTAGGATATGCCATTTTACCAGAAATCTGTATTAAGAATGATGAACCACTGTATACTTTCCCCATTGTATTAAGCGATAATAGCTATTTGCTTAGAGAAACTTGGATTTTTTATCGGGATGTCACTATGGATTTGGCTCAAGTAAAAGCATTTATTGATTTTCTATATGATTCTAAACAAAGGAAACAAGACGAAACGAAATAAATCTAATACAAAGGAAGAGAATTAATATGAAAAAGTGGGATTTAAATAACGTAAGCAGGGGAATCCAATTATTAGCTGCACTTGTAACTGCTTTTATTGGAGGCGGCCTTTTCTCTCTTATCAGGTTGCCAATCCCCTGGCTTCTAGGTCCAATGGCAGCCCTATTAATTGCTTCACGCTTCAAAAACGTTAAATTAATTTGGCCCGTTTCGATTAGAAATACAGGATTAATTATTGTGGGTTATTCAATTGGCATCTCCTTTACCAAGAGCTCATTTTCTGACATGATTAGTCACCTTCCCTCAATGTTGATCCTTACAACTTTAATTGTCCTTGTGTGTGTATGTTCGGCTTTTGTCATGTCAAAACTTACCGGTATTGACTATCCTACCTCCTTAACAAGCAGTATTCCTGGAGGGTTGTCACAAATCGTTGTGTTTGCAGAAGAAATGAAAGGGATTGATATTACAACAGTAACCTTTTTCCATGTTACAAGAGTGATCATGGTTGTTTTCTTAGTTCCCTTTTTAATTTCCAGTCCCCTTTTTGCATCGGAAAGTACCAATGGCTCAACTAGAATAATGGATAACGTTATTCCACAGTGGAGTGAATTATTTCCACTTATCTTTCTGTTCGCGCTTATTTGTTTTCTCGCAGCAAGAATAGGTAAAATAATCAAATTTCCAGCACCTTACTTTTTAGGACCAGTAATCGTTACTGCTGCAATAAGCCTTTTTGGTTTGCAGGGACCCCCGCTTCCCCCTTCCCTTCTTGATATATCTCAATTTATGGTTGGCGGTTATATCGGTTTACTATTAAAACCGGAACAACTCGACAACAAAAAGAAAACCATATTATTGGCTTTGATGAACGGGCTAATTTTGATCTGCGCAACAATGTTTTTCAGTTTTCTACTGACCCAGTATTATGATTTATCATCTATTACGGGTTTTTTAAGTTTAGCCCCTGGTGGAATGGATCAAATGGGAATCATTTCACATGAAGTCAATGCTGATGTATCTACTGTTACCAGCTATCAACTATTTCGGTTGGCTTTTATTTATATCGCCGTTCCTCCATTACTCAGATTGGTATTAAAATTAAGTTTAAGAAAAAAAGACAAGAACAGTAATTCAGTAAAACTAAATGTTAAATAAAAAGGAGGGATCTTTGCTCAAAGGCACTGAAAAAGTCTGATTCATAAAGAAAAGAAGATCATCATCTATAATTTAGATGATGACCTTCTTTATAAAACTAAATGTAGCATTTAATTTTAAAAACTTTAGTTAGGAATCACTTTTCCAGTGGCTTTCATTGCTCTATTCCCCATTCTTTTTTAAAGAATAAATTATTTTGATAACAATACAAAAAAAATATGTATTTAACTTATTGCTCTCTCTGTATTAACCTTTATTAAAGAAAAGCGCATAAGCATAGTGTAAAACTTATTAATCTACCAGTTTTTTTCTGAAAATTCACAAAATTATTTCTAAGTCATCCGGAGATTAATTGAAAGCGCATTCAAAAGTAGGGAGGGGATTTAATAATGTTTCTTACAATTTTAGGTACTTCCATGGTTATCGTTTTTACCTATTTAATTATGTCCAAACGTTTATCACCCATTGTTGCTTTAACTTTAGTTCCGATCGTGTTTGCAGGAGTTGGTGGTTTTGGAAGTAAAATTGGCACTATGATGATGGAAGGCATTAAGCTAGTCGCTCCTTCTGCAGCTCTATTATTATTCGCCATATTGTTTTTTGGTATTATGATAGACACGGGCTTATTTGACCCACTTATCAAAAAGCTATTAGAAGTTGTCAAGGGAGATCCTGTCAAAATTTCGATGGGTACCACAATTCTTGCATTACTCGTGGCCCTTGATGGAGACGGTACAACAACGTATATCATTACTGTTTCAGCTATGTATCCACTTTATAAACGAATCGGTATGAATCCATTGGTTTTAGCCACAGTAGCCATGCTAGCTTTAAGTGTTATGAGTGGTATGACCCCCTGGGGTGGACCTGCTACCCGAGCAATAGCAGTATTGGGACTTGATGCATCCGAATTTTTTGTTCCACTTATTCCTACCATGATCGGTGGTGCTTTTTGGGTTATTTTCGTCGCATTTATTTTAGGAACAAAAGAACGTAAACGACTGGGTGTAATACACATAGAAGAGTTAAATATTGAAATAGCTGCTACTGTAGAAAATGAAGCCACTGAGATAGTCCCACACATTGACATTAAACGTCCTCATTTATTGTGGGTTAACTTATTTATTGTAGTAGGCATTATGGTCATTCTTATTATGGGATTGGTACCTTCTCCTATTTTATTTTTGGTCGGTTTCGCTATTGCTTTAATGATTAACTACCCCAATCTGGAAATGCAAAAAAGTCGCATCTTAGCACACTCTGGAAACGCCTTGATTGTTGTTCTGTTAGTTTTTGCGGCAGGAGTATTTGCAGGAATCTTTTCCGGTACAAAAATGGTTGATGCTATTGCTAATGGAATGGTTTCGATAATACCTGCTTCACTAGGTCAATTTTTTCCTGTCATTGTTGGCATTACAAGTATGCCATTCACTTTCGTTTTATCGAATGATGCCTATTATTTTGGAGTTCTCCCTATTCTTGCAGAAGCAGCTTCAGCCTATGGAATCAGTCCGTTAGAAATTGCTCGGGCTTCTATATTGGGACAACCCGCTCATTTAATGAGTCCACTTGTTGCATCAACCATTCTATTAGTTGGTATGGTTGATAAAGACCTTGGAGAATATCAGAAATTCGCATACAAATGGGCCATCTTGACATCGTTAATCTTAACAGTATTAGCTATAATTAGTGGTGCCATTTCTTTTATGTAAATTATAAAAGTCCTTGTATACTTGTTTGCAAGGACTTTTGTGGCATTTTTCAGCTAGATAGTTTTTTGATACAACTTTGTTGACAGGTAAAGTTCTATGTTTATAATTTCAGTCGATTTATTTAAAAAAAGACCCTATTAAGGTCTCAATGATTGTGATTGATTTAAGAACCCTCTAATTTCATCATAGGTTCATGAAAAAATTGAAATGATCCAACGTTTGCAGTGATAACCGGTGTTCAAGTCTTGCTTTGTTTTCATTTCCTCCCCTCCATTCCTTTATGTCCATAATTGAAACCATTAAATAAGATTGGAAAACTGAAGTATTTACTGATATTATGTGGATCTGTTGATAAGAGAATGTCAAATCCATGAGCAGAAATGGGAACAGCTGGTTAAGTCCATGCCTTTCTACATCGTTGAGTATGTTTACAATAAATTGGATACCCGGCCCCCTTCTACCCTTTTGAATTACGTTCTTTGCTGCAAGTAATGGTCATCTGACTAAATCACAATTCTTGTCTGTCAGACATAAGACAACCTGTGTTCTGTTATTTTATGCAGGGTCGCCTATAAACTTCCCCATATTTTGGTTATAAATATGTCAAAGAAGCGTATATTCGATTTAAAACAATATCTTTTATGAATTGACATATAGTGGTAAATGCATTATTCTTGTGTTGACTGATTTAATCAATCATAAAAAGGAGATTTAGCTTATGGAAAACAATCTTCGAATGGGAAAAGCAATCGTTATCGGAGGCAGTATGGCAGGTTTGATGACTGCTCGCGTATTGGCGGATGTTTATGGAGAAGTGCTTGTTATTGATAAAGATAAATATCCGGAACATCCGGCTGACCGGGCTGGCGTACCTCACGGTTTCCAGCCGCATCGATTCACAAATCGCGGCAAAATGATTACGGAAAATCTGTTTCCCGGTTACGAAGAGGAGTTGGCCGCACTTGGCTCGCCTTCCTCGCTCAATAAGACAGCGCATATTATGAATCAGTATGGGATCGTCAGCGGACCTTATATGCGCAATGATTATAAATTCAGCCGCGCCGTGCTTGAATGGATCATTCGCGGACGCGTGAGCGCGAGTCCGAATGTGAGGTTTCTTCAAGGGCATGACGTACTTGAACTCATTGCAGCTCCAGACTGTTCAGCCATTACCGGAGTACGGGTCCGGGAGCGGAAAGTTGCCGGAGAAGAAAGTGTCCGGATGGCCGACCTGATCGTCGATGCCAGCGGCCGAACCTCCCGGCTGCCAGAGTGGCTGGAGAGCCTGGGGTACGAAGTGCCGAAGCCCGATCTGATGAAGACGGCCATCGGGTACAGCACCCGCCGCTATACATTGCCGCCTGCAATGCGACATCTGGCCGAAGAGTGGGATGTCGTCAACATTATGGGCCAGCCGGAGAACAACACCTTTACAGGCGTCTTCTCCTTCATTGAGAATCAAGTCGCCGAACTGCTGCTGTACCGTCCCGGAGGGCAATTTCCTCCTACAGATGCGGAGGCGTTCGAACAAACGGTGGCCGGGCTGCCGTCTTCCCTGATCGCGGAAATCGTCAAGGATTTGGAACCTGTCGGCAACCCGCGGGGCTTTCGTGTAGCGGAATTATACCGCCGCCATTATGAACAGGTTCACCATTGGCCTGCTGGCCTGCTCGTCCTTGGTGATGCTTACTGCATCTATGATCCGATTTTCGGTCAAGGGATGACGGTTGCGGCAATCGAAGCGGAAATACTGCAATCCTCTTTGCGGGAGCAGCTTAGCGATCCGAAGCCGCAGTTTGAAAAGCGGGTACTTAAACGAATGCAGCGTGAAGCCATTACGCCTGCCTGGTGGCTGAACTGTGCGGCGGATTTACAGTGGGAGGGCGTTGAATATGAAGCCGGGTCAGAACCGCTTGAAGGGATAGATTTTTGCCGAAAGGTGATGGATATGCTGCTTAAAGAGGGCACGGTGAATCACAACTTTCAGCTTTACGGCATGTATTGGGGAGTAAACACATTGTCTGTTCCGCTTGGTGAGCTGTTCAATCCGCAAATGATCAGAGCGGTGCTGGAAGCATCGGACGAAGGAAAGGAAATCCTCGCCGAGCTGCTGGAGCAGCATCATCGGCCGCTTGAAGAAATACTGGAAAAGATCATTCCACGATAAGAGAAGCCGTACATTCCGTAAAAATAAAGCACTTGCCGCCTGCAATGAGGTGATAGGTGCTTTATTTGCTAATCATCCTCATCAGCATTTCGATATCCGGGATGCGAAACTGCCGTTCATCCACCGATCCCACCATCATCACTCCGGTTAGTACCGTCAGGAAGCCGGCAATCAATTCTCCCGGATCCCCAGGTGCAATCGTCCCATCCCTTTGTCCCTCTTCGAACAAAGGCCGAAGGATGCTAACATAATCGTCCAACGTGTATTGGTTGATCAATATTCTCGCTTCTTCAGGCACGCCATCGGACGTTCTTGCCTGATAAATCAGCTGAAAATACGGGGCTCCTTCCTCATCCATCATTTCTTCAACCAATTTTCTGATTTTATCATAAGCGGTTCCCGGAAGGGATGTAACGAACGACATGGCTTCCTGCGCACCCTCTATAGCACCTTTGACAAGCGTAACGAAAAGCTCTTCCTTGGATTTGAAATAATGGTACACTAGGCCATGGCTAATGCCTGCTTCCTTCACGATCATACTCATTTTGGTTCCGGCAACGCCGCGTCTGGAAAATACGCTTAAGGCAGCGGCCAGAATCTGTTCCCTGCGCTCATCGCGGATCTGGATTAGCTGCTCTTCATTTAATGGTGCCACGCTGCACCCGCCCCCTTCGAGTTCATATCATTAACATTCCTTATATTGATCAAGTCAGTCAAAATTAAAAATACAGCATTTTATTTTTACAGTCAACCTATTTCTCACATTCTCGACCCAAAAAGAGACGCAGGAGGTGGATAAATTAAATTGCAGATAAGAAAAAGTTTTAATAACATTGTCCCCTGTGTTTATTACAGGGTCATGGTATGATATCGTTCACGTACAAGGAAGTCTCCTAACTGCTGAATTTATTGTGAGAACAGTAGCTATAGTTATAGGACTGATTGTAATATATGATGGTATTAATATCCCAAGCGTTTGAAGCCTTTACGGAAACTACAAAAGCACCAATAAAAACGGATATGTGAACTAATAAGAAAAGCAGTTGTCATCAACGACAACTGGACTTTTAGGGAAAAGCCCCTTAAATGAAATTCTCGACTTTCTGAGTGTGAATGGAGGAATGACATATGAATATGAAAAAAGCCGACCTTTATTGGTCGGCTTCTTCAAATTTGATTCCTATTTCTGGGGAATGATAGCTATTTTGAGGACTCTAATTATGGTCCAGACGACAAAACGAGAAAAACTATGATAATACATTCTATGAAAAATAAAGCCTCGAACGCTTAGAATCTTCAAGGATCTCATATCTTAATCAACTAACGCACTCGTTTGTTTAAGTACATTTATTCACATACTATGTTTTACAAGATAGATTTCATCATTTCCTTGTTAACTAGTAAATAAATTAAAACAATAAAAGCTACCGCTGGCATCGTGTGGCGAAGCGTTCGTTGTAGTCGTCAAATTGTGAGACAAGGAAGCGTTCTAACGACGATTCGTTTGGGAACTGTTCCTTGCGTTTCGTGTACTTTTTAATTTGTTTATTAAACGATTCGATTAAGTTCGTGAAATAAATATTGCGCCAGATGGCTACAAATAGCATTACCAGTAAAATATACCATTAAGTAACTTAGAAATTCAATGCATGAAACAACTCTTACAAGCTAATAATACGGGTCTTCTTTAATTTACGTCAATTGTCGACTCCGACTTTCCACCATATTAAAAAATAATCAGTGACTTATCTACTAAGAGGTAATAATAAGAGGATATTTTACATAACAAAACCAATGTATACCTTAGTTCTTTGGTTGGTAGGTCTCCTTATTTAGCATTTTCTTATTTGATAATTTCTAGCTGTTAAGTTTGTAGCAAGTGTTTTCAATCCTATCCTTTTACCTAGTCGTAATTGTATATAGTTGCTGTTCTATCCACTTACTGATACTGATTCCTTCTTGTTCTGCTAAGTTTGAAATTGTTTCTAACAATTCGATAGGTAATTCAAAACTAGTTTTTCTATTTGGACTACGTAATATCAAAGTATCATCTTCATGGTGCATTTCTCCATTAATTAAATATGGTAAAATATCAGCAATACCAAACACCTCGGATTTTAACGGCTTTTCCCCTGCCTTGATGTAGAGTAAAACTGTTTCACTTTGTTCTCTAAGTCGAATATTTTCCGCTCCCCAAATTCCATATAAATAGTCCATGAAGGGATAAAAAACAACTTCATTTTTGGGTACCTGAAGCTCAACATATCCTTTATAATCCAAAGTAGATTGATGGATCGAATAGGATGGCTTTAAGGCATAATTGTTCATTCCTTCTTCATACGTCAACCACTTTTGGATATTGGGTAAGTAGAAACCCCATACTTTTTCTTCATTTCGTATAACACGGGCCTCTGGTATTTTATTCGAATGAAACCTTTGATATAAAACAATATCATTTTTCGAATCATAATATTCATATTTTTTCGGTCTCTGTATTTCAGATGGTTTGAGTGATTTTTCTGCATCCTGATAGGCTGTTTCCGAAATTACATAAGTGATTCTTTCATCTCCATAAGGGACAGCCTCAGCTTTTATTGACCCATCTTGTATATACTTATAAACACTTTGTACAGATAACCCCAATTTCTTTGCAACCTCATTGGGACTCATGCCAGTAGGTAAAGATTGTTTTTCATAGACTAATCGATCCACTTCCTCTTTTTGATAACGGGCCTCTTTATGTAATCGATGTGGATCCAGAATTTTAATGATTTTCTTCTGCTTTCCATAATGGTAGACCGTTGCCTTGGATACGCCTAATAAATCAGCTACCTCCTTTTGTGTATACCATTCCACTTTATTCCCCTCCCATCCTTCTTGCTTATCCGTTCCTGTAATTAAAACATCCCGTTGGTTGCCATTCGTTAATTCCTCATGATACAGGACTGCTTCCGCCTGGCCAAATTTTACACGATATTGGAGACGGGGGTGTTCGATCACTTCCAAAATCTCACCTTCTTTTTTTTCAAATTGTTTAAAGTAGTAAAAACTCTCTGGGTCTTCTTCTTCCGTACATGTTGGGAGAACATAAACCGTTTCCCCCATTTCATAAGAGGCAGTCTGCGTGTTTTTTTCATGGTTTAGTTTATTCATTATTTGTCTCTTCACCTTTTATCTTTTATTGTTATATATCTTTCTATCTAATGATTAACTATTTAGTTCATATATCTATCATAATAAATAATATTGATATAAATAAGTATAATTGTAAATTCCTTTTATATAAACATTATAGATATAATATTTGAATTTAACAATATTATTATAATTTTCGAATCTAGTTATGTAATAATTATGGTTAACATAAATAAATGTAGGATTTATTTATGTCATTCATAATTATTTATATCTTGTAATTTGTTATAATGTAATTACTATTTATTAAAATGTATCTAATAAATATAGACTTTATCTTATTGATAGTTAGAATATAAAAGTGAGGGATTAAAGTATGCATGAACTGATAGAGAAAACGAAAGAGATTCAGAGTAGTGCATGGAAAAAAAGTCTTTCAGAAATTTCAATCCACACGTTACAAGAACGATTAGATACGACAGAAAAGAATGGGCATCATCCTTTTTCCGATTTTAGCGATGCAGAAATGCTACAGTGGTTTCTTCAAAGGCGGGAGCATTTAAAACAGCAACATGAAAAGTCCACCCGCACCGTCCAAGCCTATGAGCGAGAACTTATTCAATTTATTGAACAATTACTCACTTATTCGGTGGAAATCCATGTAGACTTGGAAAAAGTTGTGGACGGTTCCCTCTTTAAATCTCTATCTACCCGGCACATTCGAAGATATCAGGAATGGTTATCAGAAAAAAGCCCCTATGTCTTATCAAAAGGAGCGTATTCCGTTGCCACATTATCCAGAAAGACAGCCATCATTAAGAGTTTTTTGAAATTCCTGTTCGAATCAGGCTATATCACGGAACCCATTCATGAAGGTTTCTTTAAGGTAAGTATTCGTAAAGATGATCGGCCGAACCGTGATTTGGGACCTAAGGAAGTCATTCAGCTACTTGATTACTTCAGGGAAATCCACCACCCCATCATTTTTTCGATTATTCATATCCTAACGATGACAGGCATGCGTAATGAAGAGTTTACAAGACTCCGAGTCAAGGATCTTCAATATGATTCCATTACCAGCACGTATTTTTTAGAGGTCCTAGGTAAAGGAAATAAAAGAAGGCAAATACCCTTGAAAGAAAAAGGAATGAATAGTATTCGAATGTTCCGTTCAGCTAGAGGAATCGACGATATAGATGCAGCAGAAGGAGACGACCCGCTCTTTACGACCAATACCGGCCGTGCCTACTCTCCCTCTTATTTGTCTCAATACATAACAAAAGCCATTAAAGAGAGTGGATTGCCTTTTTTGAAGTTTCGTTCTTCTTCCATTGGTCCTCATACATTTAGGCATGCTTTTGCCATCATTTCTCACTTAAATGGAGTAGATGTCTATCAGATTATGAAGAGTCTGGGCCATGAGCAACTATCCACTACAGAAATTTATTTGGAGAAGGTTTTTGAAAAAGAACGCCATGCGATTCATTTGTGGAAATCAGATGTGTTTGGAGAGTATATATAATAGAAGAAACTCGTCATATTTAGAGAAGTTTTTGCTGAATTTTTGGACTTCAATTGACTTAAAAGATCCATTTCTAAAATGGTTTAAAGGTTGAAGATATGAAAAATGGACGAGATTTAATAATAGATATGTCCACACCTTGCAAGTAGTTTATTCAGACGTCTATACAGACTTCCAGATAGGTTTAATAATTATTAAAAAATTAAATTATTAGGTAAAGTGAATAACGTCTTATACAGCTTTCTATGACCAAAAGAAGTGCTACCTATTGTTATAGGGAACATTCTGACCTAAAAAAATTAAGCCAGGCGTTGCTGGAGCAGCAATTGTTGGCGGAATTGCTTCTTTCAGTATTCACGGATGGGGCTGGATGGTTATGGCAATGCTTGGAACATCTTTATCAATATTTATGCGACCACTTTTCGGCCTAGAAAACCCGAAACCAATATATTCAATTTGTTAATGAGATTGTTCGTTTTAGTTCATAACAGTTTCCATCCCTTTGAATTAATGGAGTCTGTTTCTTCTAAAAAATTTTCCATTAATCTCCTTTGACACCATTAATCGAATAGCTCACTACAATGTTTGCATTAATTTCGATAATTGAATAGCACGGACCACTTTATCTTTTGGCAATTCCCCTTCCAGTAAATAATGGATATGATAATCGGTAAAACGTTTTGGATGATTTTGTAGAATGTAGGGAATTACCATTGTGGGTGAAAGTTAAAAAGTTAATCCATTTTCAAAACTGCCTTCATAAAGTAAAGATAACCTTTATATTTCTAAATTTTGATGCTGAGATTCGCTCTACAGCGAAATTAACTTTTGTTTTATGGATAATGGTTCATTCGTTTTAATATAGAAGGTTTAAGAAACACACTATTTTACGAGATATCTTATTGTATATCTATATAAAGGGGCCACTTAGTGAAATCGATTGATCTCAATGTAAAAAATATCTTGGCGCGTTAGGATTGAACGAAAATGAATTCGCTGCCCATAGCCTCCGTAGTATGCTATCTACGAGTGCAGCAATGACGGGAATGGCCGATATTGCTATCATGAAACAGACAGGACATAAAACGAGGGAGATGGTCGATCGTTATGTTCAGTCTGGGACACGCTATAATAATAACGCCAGTTGCATCATGAAGAATATATAAGGTAAAAGACCCATTCTTTTACCTTATATAATAGAAGAAACTCGTCAAAGATTATATGATTTTTCTATTTGTGATTGAAATAAATTAGTGTATCTAGGAAGCTTTGTAATAAAATAATTGGGCAATGGGTTTGGAAAATAAATTTATTTTTGACTGAGAGTTAATCTAAGACAATGGAATAAGTATTTGCAAATTAAAATCCTAGTAAATGTCAATACCGGTGTACTTTTCCGATCTTACTAAATACGAATAGTGAGTATTTAGCTATTTTGGGATGCCAATTAAAATATATATTCTATCGAGGTGTATTTTAAAATAAACAAAATCTTTACAAAGGTTCTTCCGACAGTGCTCAGATACCTACAACATTTTGAACTAGTAAAGGATAGAAAAATGGGACTGAAACTACGGAGTTTTGAAGTTAGACAGTGCCCAAGCAACTATATTGTCGAAACACAAGAAAGCTAGTCCCCTTCTTGTCATTCGAAATCCAGACTTAGCCTTATCATCTATTTTTTAGTGAACATTCCCCCCCATTTATCAAGGTATACGTTAAAAAACACCAATGAATTGTTCTTTTCTGACTTTGCCTCTTTACAAGGAAAAAACCATGGCTTCATATAAAGATAATAACCCAAGCTGGTCTAATCTAGATTATTTTGCTATCTCAAAAAGACCAGACTAAACTTGTTCATCATTTCTATGATAAAACCCCTATCATCTGCTTAAGCTACTTACAAAAAAAGAACCATTTCATTAAGAAATGATTCTTCCTAGACTAAAATATCTCAGGTGAGAGCTTGTGTACCACACCACCACATTCCAAAACAATGGATATATGGGGATGTTTAGAAATGTTCAATTTATTTTCTGTTTCAGTAAACAATGATTGGTATTTATCATCTTTTGATTTTTTAGCTCTTCTGATTCTAATAATCCCCTAATAGTATTTTCAATATTCATTCCAAGTCGTTTACTATCCGGTAGTCGACGGCATAGTGGTTTTAATATCTAAAGTCGTCAGAATAAAATCAAATCACGGATTTCAAAATAAACTTGTGCTGTGAAGTGGTTGGAGGCGTGCTTTCGGATCCATATAAGCCTTTGCGTTGTTAACGGCAGTAGGTGCTTCACCGAAACCACTTGCGATAAGCTTCACTTTCCCTTCATATGTACAAATGTCTCCAGCAGCATATATTCCCTCGATGTTTGTTTCCATTTTGCTATTTACGACAATAGAATTTTTCTCGATTTCTAGACCCCAGGTTTTGATGGGTCCTAATGAAGAAACAAATCCATAGTTCACTATAACATTATCAACATCCAATATTTCTTTACGATTGCCTTTTACTTCTTCTAAAACTACTTGCTCAATTCTTTCACCACCAGTTAATTCCTTTGGAATAAAAGGAGTGCGTACGTCCACTTTTGAGTTATAAAGATTTTCAATACTATGTTCATGAGCACGGAACTTATCTCGCCTATGAACTAGTGATACTTTTTCGGCAATTGGTTCAAGCATAAGAGCCCAGTCCACTGCTGAATCTCCGCCTCCACATACAAGTACTCTTTGTCCAGCAAATGTATTCAGGTCATTTATAAAATAATGAAGGTTACTATTCTCAAAATGAGAGGCTTCCTCAAGTTCGATTTTTCGAGGTTGAAATGCACCGTTTCCAGCAGTAATCACAATCGTTTTTGAATAATGTACTTCATTGTTTGTAGTTAATTTAAATACTCCATCTACTTGTTTTTCAACCGTTTCAACAGCTTGTTCAAGGCAGATTGTCGATTCAAACTTAGTCATTTGTTCCTTTAAATTGTCAATTAACTCTTGTGCTCGGACCTTAGGGAATCCAGCAACATCATAAATGTACTTTTCAGGATATAATGCTGTAAGTTGTCCACCAAGTTGTGGCAAGCTTTCAATTATTTTTACAGTCGCTTGACGCATTCCTCCATAGAAAGCAGTAAACAATCCTACTGGACCACCACCTATGATGGTTATATCGTATACTTTAGTGTCTTCTTTCACAAATATCCCTCCATTTAAGTGTTTTTGATTATAAAACTCATTAACAATAAGGAACCGTCCTCCACCAATACAACCATTGGATCCCTTAACAAAAGGCACCTGTCTTCTACAACAGATGCCTTTTTTATCAAATCACCAATTTATAAGTATCTGTTATTCGACTTCCTCCCCGATTGACTCTAAAACGTAATTGTAAAATCGAGAAACATGATGCTCAATTGGAACTAAGATTCCGCCATTTTTGTAAGCTTTTGATCCCATGTTTTCTTGACACCATTGACAAGCTTCAAAATCTTGCTCATTTACACGATGGAATAATTCAACTGCGTCCAGTGGATCAAAATCTGGTTTGGCCATTTCTTCTGGATCAAATAGCCAATCACAAATCACAATCGATCGATCCGTACTAATCGGAATAATCCGGTGAGTAATCACATGATCCGGCGTTAAGTTGATGAATACATGAGGAATAATGGTCATTCCATAATAGATACGGTCATCTTCAGGAAGCAACCCTTTTAACATTGGCCGAGATCCTTTTCCACTTATGGAGAAAGCCTCCAAATTTTCATTAAATTCTGCTCCTATACCGACTGCGTTTTGTGTTCCCATGCCTGATTTGAATTCAGGAAGTGCTGCTGTCAATTCAGGGTGAATGGCAGAGCAATGGTAACATTCCTGGAAGTTTTCTACAATGATTTTCCAGTTTGCTTTCACATCATACTCTTTGCGATGAGCGACTCTTAGATTTTGAATTTGATATCTACCAAATGTCTCAAGTTCACCGAAACGATCAAAAATTTGTGTGTCTAATTGTTGTTCAACCGGCATTGGATTTTCAGAAAAGTTCACCCAGATCATACCATGCCATGTTTGAAGGTGCACTTCCTCTAATCCGTAGCTATCATTATTTATTAACTCTTCACGACATTCACTCGATTTGGGTACTCCAAGTAAGGAACCGTCAAGTCCATAACTCCAAGAATGATATGGACATCGGATGATCCCTGTCTTTCCAGAAGGGTCGCTGCAGAGTGTTGCTCCACGATGACGACATACGTTTAAGAAAGCCCGCAGCACACGGTCTTTTCCCCTAACAATCAGAATATTTTCGCCTTCAACCTTCGTTGTAATGTACTGGCCTGGCTCCGCTACCTCATACTCATAATCAACGAAAAGCCAAGATTTCGCAAAAATATTCTTTTTTTCTAGTTCAAAAACCTCCGGGGATGTATAATATTCTCCTTTTAAGGTAGATCTGACTTTCCCTTTATCATTTAAGATACTCTGATCCATTGCCATCTATTATTCCTCCTTGGTCCTTTTGGAATCATGTAACGTTAGTCTGACACAAGGTGTTTTATCTATTGTCAAAAACTTACTGATAGGCAAAACGCTGCGGACTGAATAAATCAATGGGATGATTTGTTTTTCCATCTATCACTAAATCCGCTAATATTTCCCCTACAACACTTGCAAACTTAAATCCATGTCCAGAAAATCCAGCTGCAACTGCCACTTGCGGATGATTCGGATGCGCAGAAATTACAAAATGTTCGTCTGGTGTGTTTGTATACATACATGTTTTTCCTTGTAAAAAGCGTCCGTTTAATTGTGGAATGCCTTGGGCCAGATACTCTCTCATCATGTCCACTTCATCGCTATGCACATTTCGGTCAATGGTTTCTGGTGTACACGGTTTTCCCTTGCGGAAAAAGGCGACTTTTGCTCCTTCTGCACCTATTCCTACAGAAGGGAAACCATATAATTGCACATTGTCATCTGCTTCCCATATATAAATCGGTTGATTTCCAACACGGAACGGCTCAATTCCTCTTGTTGGCTCAAAGAACATTTGAATATGACGCTCTACTTGTAAGTTTACCCCTAAGTCTTTCAAAATCTGTGGTGCCCAGGCTCCTGCAGAAATGACCACTTTTCCAGCTTCATATGTCCCGTTATTTGTCACAACACGGACACCTTCACCAGAAGGATGGGCTTCCCACGATTGAACAGATTCGAAGAATCGAAGGTCGGCACCGTGCTTCTCTGCATGAAGAAGATGGGTGTATACACTACGTTCTGGTCTGACAAATCCAGCCTTTTCTTCGTATAATGCGATTGTGTTAGGTGATGGGTTAAACACCGGGAAACGTCCGCGAATATCATTTGCCTCCAGCACTTCGTAAGCAAGGTCCCACTGTTTCGAACTTTTAATACTACCGGATACAGTTAAACTATCTGGAGGACCCATCATTAATCCTCCCGTAACCGTCATAATCTCTTCTCCGCTTTCTCGCTTAATCTCATCCCATAATTCGTATGCACGAAGTAATAATGGAACATAAGCTGGATCTTCAAAATAAGATTGTCGAATGATCCGTGATCCGCCGTGACTAGATCCTTGATCATGTGCGGGCCCAAACTGCTCAAGCCCAAGCACACGTTGACCTCTCTTTGCTAATTGATAAGCAGCTGTACTGCCCATGGCTCCTAATCCGATAACAATTACATCATAATGTGTTGACATATATAATCCTCCTGGCTGTTTTTGATTTTATTGATGAGCCCTCACAGCGGATTGGCTAATTCTTGTTGCTGTATATCGTTTCCCAAAGTATTCAATACTCAATGGGCTACTTTTATGGACAGTTTCAGGTGATAACAGGGCATACACAATCCCCTTACCAAAGCGGTATGCATAGCCCGCACTTGTTACAAAACCAGCTACTTCATCTTCATCAAATACTGGTTCATATCCCATAACAACCATTGAAGGATCATCAAGAAGTAATGGCGTTAACAATAGGTTAGGTCCATTTGCCTTGCGATCAAGCAATGCTTGTTTCCCAATGAAAGTAGGTTTGTTAAGGTCGACCAAATGGTCGAGTCCTACTTCATAAGGATTATGTTCACTCCAAAAGTCCTTACCGTTTCTTAGTGAAAGTGACTCGATTCTAAGACTTTCAAGTGCACGATCTCCTGCAGCAATGATCTGATGGTGGCGTCCTGCTTCAAATAGGACATCCCATAACTTTAATCCTTGATCGGATGTTGTGAATAGCTCCCATCTTTCTGTTCCGGCATAGGAATCGTACACTGCGAGAACTGGAACATTCCCGATAAATCCTTCTTTGGCTTGTCCAATCTCCCATTCACTTTTTACAAAAGTCTGGGAATCAAGAGAATTCATTATTTCGCTCGCCTTACCACCTATTACGCTAAGACCGCACATTCCGTTCGTTAGATCTTGAATCACAACCCGACTGGATACAGGTACTTGTTTTTTAATCCAGCTAGCTTCAACTGCTCCTGTGCAAAGAACAAAGAATGTTGAAGCTGCGGTACGAATCACTTTTATTTCATCTTTTATACCAGCTAATTCATGAAGCATCAGTGTACTCGTCACCTGTCCGATTGGAATATCAATTGCGCTTGTTGTGAGGTGTTGTAGAAACTCTAGCGCTCCTTCTCCACTGATTTCCAACCGTTTTTTCACTGCTGTCACATCATAAATTCCAGCATATTGACGAGTATGCAGATGTTCAGCTTCGATTATTGGTGACCAATACTGGGCAGCCCATCCTTTGCGCTCCAAGATGCTTTTTTCATACGTTGCTACAAGCGAATCATTTGCTTCAAACCATTGTGGCTGTTCCCAGCCCGATTTTTCGTTAAAATAAGCCCCTAATGATTGTTGACGCATATAATATGGACTTACACGCATGTCGCGTGATGTTTCCGGCTGCATGAACGGATGATGAATATCGTATACTTTTTCATAATTTTCAATAGAGCGTTTCTTATAATAAGCGGGGCTTTGTGCATAAGTGTCAAAACGATTAATATCACACAGCTCCAAATCGAGGGTTGGTGCTCCATTTACAATCCATTCAGCCATTTCTTTCCCAACACCGGCTGAATGAGTTACCCAGATAGCTTCTGCCGCCCAAAAACCACGAACTTTTTGTGATTCTCCTAGTAGTGGCATCCCATCTGGTGTAAAAGAGAATATTCCGTTTATTCCTCTTTTCACGCCGGCTTGTTTTAATGCTGGAAAGAGTTCCTGAGCATCTTCCCATGGCTTTTCAAAATCTTCAGGTGTAAAAGGCTTTACAGATGGCATTTCTTTCGCTTCGCCATACTTCGTAATTTCACTGACCTCAACAGGCAATGGTCGATGTTGATAAGAACCAATTCCTATCCCATTGAATACTTGGCGATAATACATAGCACTATCCTGATGACGGATAATAGGCATTGATACTTCTTCCGTTTCAGCAGCAAGTTCTTGTAAGTCATTCGAAAATACATATTGATGAGCGATTGGTTGAAGAGGAATGGTGACTCCTACCATTTCTCCAATACGAGGTCCCCAGAATCCGGCACAGCAAATGATCAAGTCCGCTTCAAATCGTCCAGCACTTGTTTCCACTGCTTTTACTTGACCATCCACTACCTCGATGTCCATCACTTCTGTGTGACCGTAAAACTCAGTCCCGCAAGATTTAGCAAAATGAGCCATTTGGTCAACAGCCCGAAGGGGTTTGGCAATTCCATCTGATGGTACATACAGTCCGCCATAAATGTTGTCTGTGTTGAGTAGCGAACTTTTTTGGGCACATTCTTCTGGTGAAAGAACAAATGCCTCCATTCCCCATGATTTTGCAACGCCTGCTTTTCGTTTCAAATCGTCTAAACGTTCCTGAGTATTTGCAACTTCAAGACTTCCTACCGAATAGAAAGAGGGTTGACCTTCATGACTTAACTCTTTGAACGCTTCTACTGTTTGAGAGGCCAAAGTTGTTAGCACTTTGGAAAAACCAAGTTGAAACACAAGCCCTGGAGCATGCGATGTGGACCCCCCTGTTTCAAATAACGGCCCTTGTTCAATAACAGTTATGTTTCGCTGCCCCATTTTATTTAAATAATAGGCTGTACTACATCCAACAACACCTGCACCTATGATGACAATTTTCTTTTGTCCCATAACTTCCCTTCCCACTCCCCTCTTTTACCTACATAGTAACTAGTTGGGTTATTCTTAATATGTTATAAGGATTACTATGTTCACATTCAATAACGATTGCTCCTTGCATACCAAAAGAAGTTGAAAATTGACCTACTAAAAACGTTGACTGATTTTTCTAATTGACCTGAACGATTACACTAAAAAAATAATTGTTGTACAATGTTCCTTTTTAAATTTTTACATAATAGCATTGTTTACAGACTGATAAGCTGAAATTTAAAATGGGGCAGTCTTTTGTAATCTTGAGGAAGTAGCAAGATGTATTCTAGGAGGATGGTAAACTTTTTTACTTTGAAAATCTGCATAAGGATTTACTTACACTTCTAGTTCTTTGAATCTTAAATCACCAAGAAAGGTTTCTGAATAATATAAGCTTTTAAATTCAATCTTCTGTACAGAAAACTCTCCTATTTCAACTCCATAATTTTATTAAATAATCATGATTACTTAATAATTAAGATAATTATATTACCGTTTTTTAACAAAGTAAATAATATTTTAAATATTTTAAATATTTTAAATATAGATTAGTGATAATCATTGTAAGCGCTTACTAAAATAGTGGGTGAATTAGTTGAATAACATTGATTGGGTAATGTAAGTTATATCAAATACTAATATTTTTGCTTACCATTTCGCTTATGATCATTTAGGTGATAGTAGGAAGACAGCTCAAAATTTTAAAATGTTTACCTACACATTAGGAATCTATCTTAACCAATTTTATGTACAAGCTTAAGAAAAAACCTATTAGGAAAATTCTTAAGCTTCAATCTGGACATTATTTTATTAGGTATGGTGGAAAGCATGGGGACCGTTTTTAGGGAGCTTCAGGAAGTACAATCAAAGGGTTTGTTTTAGATGCATTAAAATTTATTCCAGGCTTATCCTGCCGATTCGGCTAAGGAATTGCTCTGAGTTCTTATATCTGTCTTGCAGTTATTAAGAAGCACCCTGCATCATTTGCAGCAGCATTTCCATTTAGCATTCTTATGATTTATGTCACAAAAGTCGAAACAAGAAGTCGTTTGATTTATCAATTATTGTTTAAAGAATGGTATTACGAATATGATTAACAGTTACTTCTGCTGCTTCATCAACAGTATAAGTAGATCTATTATTGATAAACATGGTAAGCATGCCCTGCCAGATTAAATAATGACTTTCTGCGATCCGTTCAGCATTCATCTCTTGAATGTATCCTTCGCTGATACATTGATTAAAGGCAATAAGAGTTCTCTTAGATAAATTAGATTCTAAAAGCATTGGCTTTATATCATCTGGAAATGCTACCAAATCAGTCGGGGAATATTCGTAATATTTTGTCAGGTTAATCGGGTGAGTACCTAAATTAGCCGAAAATACCGCATAGTAGATTTGTGGAGATTCAAAAGAATATTTACAAAAACATTCCCAAATCAAAAAATATCTTTCCAAGGGTGTTCTTGCTCTCAAAAGATAAGTTGGTAATGCATCCGTGTATTTTTTTACAAATCTCATAGAAGCAAAGAAAATGAGGTGGGATAAGTCTTCAAAGTAGTTATAAATCGTTGCACTGTTATAACCTGCTAAATCAGCGATTTTTCTTATAGTAACTCTATCAATTCCCTCATCTGTGATAATTTCAGCAGTTGCATTAATAAAGTAAGACATCATTCGGACAGTTTGCGTTTCTTTATTTTTTTCTGTTTGTTTTTTCATATTTAACACCTCGATTTTATGATAATTAATTTTGAGTGTAACATAAAAATGCATTCTATAGCAGCAATGAAGGATCCTATAAGGATCTCATTTATGAGAGGGCATATGGAAATTAGCGGATCTTAATTTTTTCCTATTATTTGAATATATCCCAATAACGCTTAAATATTATTATTCTACTTTTATTTGTAACTGTATTTCTTGCTATTTTTAAGGATTTTAAAGGGTCTATAACTAAAATCCTTTTTATTTTGTAATAATGTTTATTTGGGGGGAGCCAATCAAATAGACTTTCTGTAGTGTAGTATAATCATACAGATAAGAAAAATTAAGCTTATTTTAATAGTTTTTTTCGAAAGTGTATTTTTAAAAATTTTTAGATAATTTATCAAAATCACATTTTCTTCTAATTTTGATTATGGTATTATCATGATTAGATATCGTTAAAAGTAGAAATTAAAATAATGTAAGCGCTTACTTATAGATAGGAGGAAACAGAGAATGTAAAAATAATGTTTTCATTACTTCACAATAGATTTTAAGAGTATTAATTTTACTTACTGCATTATTTACTAAGCTAGTAATAAACCTTGAGTATCTTTAGAATAATTCGATTAAAAAATAAGCAGAAAAGGGATGCAGCACACAACCGAATACTCAGGAGCCACTTTTATCGAAGTAGGAGGAGTTAATTTGAGTAAAAAGAGGATAAACAAAAATTTCGTTTTTTATGTTTCAGTCCTATTAACGGTTGCTTTTATTATTTGGGGGACCTTTTTTACAAAGAGTCTCTCAACGATTACCACTGCCCTTTATAATAGTACCATTGACTACTTTGGGTGGATTTATCTTGGATCTGCCCTCTTTTTTGTACTATTTTCTGTTTATTTATTATTCTCTAAATATGGTCATATTAGGTTGGGGAAGGAAACAGACAAACCAGAATTTAAGACAGCATCATGGTTAGCTATGCTTTTTGGTGCAGGTTCGGGAGTAGGAATTGTCTTTTGGAGTGTTGCAGAACCTGTATTTCATTATACGAGTCCACCTACTGGAGAAGGACATACAGAAGCAGC
>NZ_JBFUIB010000012.1:0-43561 GCF_056402095.1 Peribacillus sp. P4_C12 | reverse complement strand
TTTCCTATCTCATCCTTTAATTGGCGGTAGGAGACCGTCCCCTTCCCTTTTTCCTCTTTCGTCATCTTCAATACTTCTGCCAAGCTTTTTCCATATAGCAGTTCATACACACTTGCCCTTTTATTACGAGCAATCATTTGGCAAGCAGATGTACAAACCTCTTTACATTGCAGACATGTTAGTTCAACTAGCCGCTGAGCCGTCACACCAATCAAGCTCTGTTCTATCTCAAGCAAGCTGATTCCAAATTCGAGCAACCTAGAGATAGCTCCTTGTGCATCCCTTGTATGCATGGTCGTGAGGATTAAATGACCCGTTAATGCAGCGCGAACTGCAATTTTTGCTGTTTCAGAATCCCTGATTTCCCCGACCATAATCACGTCAGGATCATGCCTAAGCACAGCTTTTAGACCAACAGAGTACGTAATACCTGCCTTTTCATTAATTTGAACTTGTAGGACTTTTTCTGACACATTTTCAATGGGATCTTCAAGGGTAATGATGTTTCGGTTTATCATCTCTTTTGAATGATGAAGCAAGGAGTATAATGTGGTGGTTTTCCCGCTACCAGTTGGTAACGTACTATAAATATTACTAAGTTATTCACGATGTCTTAGCCTGTCTCTCTTATAAAAAGGAGATAAGGATTATGAAAACTCGTATCGATGTAATAGCAAATGAAGTAGCATATAACAACCTTTCATCTTTCACTGACATTGAAGGGTTAAATAAAATGGTCCGAGTTTATAGAGACCTTATTCGTGCGGCTATTAAGCGCGTCGATGTACAATCACGACTTATTGCATTACTGGAGCTATTAAAACAGCACAGTTGTAAGCAAATCGGTGTGAGCTATATGTGTAAGAATACAATTGCCGACAAGCTTGAAGTTTCTTATAAAACCGTACAACGTCTAATGAAAAAACTTGAAGACCTCGGCATGATCCGTCAGATACCTATGAAGAGAAAAAAGGATATGATGCAAACTGCCAATGCCGTCATTATTCAACCTGTGAAAGATGAAATGTCCGACAAGACCCCTGTGAAAGAGTCCAAGAAGTGTCCTACCATTAAAACAACTACTAGTTCCTTAAAACAAAATATTAAAAGATATAAAGAACGTAACAACGCCCCTTCTCTTTCTCATGTGGATAAATCTGTTGATAACTTGCCTAAAGCAAACTTTGTAGCTGCTTGGGTTCCAAATAACTTTGCTAACCTAGCAAGTTCTTTTTATCATGAAGCTAAAACAATTCAAGAGTTTTGGAAAGTTGTCAAGCAATGTAATAGAGTTATTGACTACTCGACTAATGACAGGTCCTTTACTACAGAGCAAGAATTGAGTATTGGTGTGAAAGCATTTAAAGAATTCGTAATGAAAGTTAAAGCTGGAATCAAAATGAATAAAGGGATCTTTGCTTACTTCAATGGGGTTGTAAATAAACTGATGGACAAGTTGTATTTTGATTTGGACTTCATGGGCAATGAAGTATGATTATCTAACCACCCTTCTTAAGGCATTTAAAATTACTTTAATCGGTTTGGGAGTATGTTGCTGACTAAATAGGTGTTTCATCAGGTAAATCTCTAAAATAATTTGATTAGAACGGAGAATGGCTGGGGATACCTGAACAATATATATAAATCTAGTCTTCCATTACCATAATGGTGTATTGTAAAAATATAGAATATAGAGTTGGGAATTTGAGGGGAGATAGAACTTTGGAGGCAATTAAAAATAAGACATTATATGAATTAATGTCAACATTAGTAGAGAATGGAATAGAAAAAATAAATGAGTTTATCTCTAAAGAGCATTATATGTACAGACATATAAATTATCCAACTATTCAATTTACTAAGCCTAATGGCATGCCAAGTGTAAACATAACCTCATTTGGTGAAGATAGGCCAATAAATTATGGGTCATATTTTATAAAATACGCAAATGGCCAAGATATAGATATTAATGAGATTCAAGGTTACCAAGAATATAAAGAGTATCTACTTCAAGATAAACAGATCAACTTGTATTTTAAACCTCAAGGATATATATCTGCAGGCGAAGATGAGAATAGTATTCCGGAATATAGGATAAAAAACATGGCAATTGATTTAATGGCTAGGAACATACATTTTAGTAAAGAAGGATTTTGCAAGGATAAATTTATTGAAGACTACGTACGAATCGAGAACTGTATATACAAAAAAACACTTCCACTGGATGTTTACATTCCAATCTTATTTACAAAGTTTGATTTTCAAGAATTTGAATTAAATGAATCAATGTCAATTGTGAAAATGAATAATGACTTTCAAAAGTCAAGAATAACCAGACAGTATTATCCTATACCAATTCCCGATGCTATTTTAGAATGCGCTACTCATGCATTAGTTTTAAATGGATTAGAACTTAAAAACGATAATTATTGGAATATAGAGGATGCTCTTTCTAAACCCGAATCTTATCCTCAAGCAAAGATAAATTTATTTTTTAATTCAATGAGAATAGCAACGGATGTTAATACAGGCTATGCCCAATTAATAGCAAAACCGATTAATTGGGCAAAAAGCTATGAGTCTGATTTGGTACCACTACACGGGACTACTATTAAATCTTATCCATCAAATTTTGATAATTATTACTGGTTATTACCAACTTTACCTACATTAACAATAGAGGATGTCCAAAAAGTCAAGAATGTACTTAATATATTAGTAGAAACGAAAGATAAAAAATTACTTTTGGCTAATAGACGTCTACATCAATGCTATATGAGAGAAAATGAGGAAGATTCAATTCTTGACGCAACGATTGCTATGGAAGCACTATTATCTGGTGGCGAACGAGGAGAATTAACTCATAAACTATCCCTTAGAATGGCTGCTTTATTAAAGTTGTCACCAGATATTCAGATGGAAACTAGAGAAGTATTTAATGCTGTAAAACACATTTACGGTTATAGGTCTTCCGTTGTCCACGGTAGCTCTAAGGTGTCTAGTAAAAGAGAAATTAAAATTCCATCAGGAGAACCGATACCGACTATTGAATTAGCAATAACGTTGTTACGATCTGCTATTCAGGTATTACTTAATCATCCTAAATATTTGGATCCAAAGAAGATCGATGAAGACTTGTTGCTTAAGGACATCTAAAGGGCGGATTTAGTTGAAGAAAGACCACTAAAAATAATCAACCTTTCTTATAAAAACAGCAAACTCTATGATTAAAAAGAAATCGGACTAACTAGAAATACATTTGAAGAAATAAATTGGGATAATTTTGATTAAAATAATTTTAAATCTGTTGCAGATGAGTATCTTGAAATTTAAAAGTTTCCAAAATAGTCGAACAAATCCATATTCTTAAAGAAAAATTTATTATTTTTAAAAATCCACATCAGAAAATAGGAAAAGAAATATGAACATTAATATCAAAGTTTACTTACACGCAAAGGAAACTAACTTTTTACAGAGTGGTAGCTTCCCTGTCTTGAATTCCGACTTTAAGAAAGACCCTGACTGGATAGCTGCCATTGCGGCATACGAATGGATTCAGCAAATTAAAATTAGCTTCGCCGCTAGTGAGGATTTTCGTATAGACCAGGTAACTTATAACGCAGATATTGATATTACGGAGTTAGTTGAGAAGGTAAAGCCTCTAAATAGAGATGATTTTCCTTTTTGAAAAGTTCAAGAGTGTTATATTATATTTAAAAACTTCACATAATAAGATATGACAGGAGATTGAAATGAATAGGGGAGAATTCCAGGAACTTGCAGAAATAAGACTTCGTGACGCAAAGGTTTTACTTGAAAATGAATGTTATGATGGTTCTTATTATTTATCTGGCTATGTAATAGAATGTGCTCTAAAAGCCTGTGTTGCAAAAATGACCAAACAGTTTGACTATCCAGATAAAAATATTGTAAACAAAATTTATTCTCACAATTTATCTACATTATTAAATGTTGTTGGAATTAATGTCCCCGATGAGCTTGATGTAAACTGGGCTGTTATTAAAGATTGGTCTGAACAGGCTCGGTATAAAACGCATACCGATATAGAGGCCAAGGATATTTTTGAAGCAGTAGCAGATCCAGATGAGGGGGTTCTCCAATGGATAAAACAACATTGGTAGAAAAAGACTTTAACGATGGAAGAATTCTTATAAAGCAATTAGATAGGCTACATATCAATGTTCACTCGGCATTATGGTTATATAATCCTGATGAAGAAAATTGGAGATTAATTATTGCATCTAAAATAGCAGAATTCACTAGCCCTAAAAGGGCGTATTATCTAGTTAAAAAAGCACTAAGAGTACTTGAAAATACACAAGGTGAAATTGGAATAACATTAGACAACATTTCTGTAGTTAGTCCTAATCACCCTCTCATTAAATTGCTTGCAGTAGTAATTGTTACAGAGCCAGATGCTCTCTCCGGTATTAGACTTTCAAGAAATAGAATAAATAACAGCTTTATTGAAGACGCATATATATATAGATTACAATCATAAAAAGCAGCCCTTCTCAATTAAGAGGAGGGCTTTTATATTAATCCTCGACGACTACATCAATAATCTCATCAAACTGAATATACTCAAAGGAACTATCTTTCTTCTGAATACGTATCTCTTTCGTGACAGGATGTATGTACACACAATACCCGTGCAATTCTTGTGGATTTCCCTCGTTATGCAACGTAAAACTTATTGGTAAATGATATTCCATCGCATAGTGAATATTGTTTTCAAACTCTTCAACCTGGTATTCATCAAGGATAGGTTTTTTATTTAAGAAATAATCAACCTCACCTATTTTTTTATTTAAAGCTTTATGTTCTGGCATAATCAATGCTGCTTGCCATTTAACGAGCCCTCTATCACGAATTGTCCCCATCAGAAAAATCCCTCCTTTACATCCATTATATACGAACAAGCGTTCTTACAAAAGGCAGAAAAAAATTCTTTCCCCAAATAAGTTAGTGCTAGAGAAATATTGATTTTTGAGCAAATAAGCAGGTTAGTTCATTAAAGTTATGGAATGGTTTGTTACTAGTAAATTTATTCCCCCGAAATAATTCAACGCTATGCACTTATTTACAATTAATTCTAAATTATTTTTAATTAATATCTTTTTTTATTTTTAAATATTGTAACTTTTTGGATTCTTATTCGATTAATAGGTGAACACAAAAAAAGGAGGGGTATTTTTGCTTGATAAAGATAATTTAGACGAGAGTATCGAGATAATATATAACAAGTATTATCGAGATGTTTATAAGTTCTTAATCTGTTTTACTGGAAACCAAAACGATGCTGAAGACTTAACCCAAGATGTTTTTATACGGTTACTAATATCTCAATCTAAATTTAACAAGCAATGTACATTAAAAACGTGGGTTCTTTCCATAGCAAAACATGTAGCAATTGATCACCACAGAAAAAAAAGATTTTATTCTGTATTTAAAGATAGCTTCTTTAAACAACTTGTTTCAAATAGAAAAATTCCTGATGAAATACTACAAGATAATGAACGTACAAAAATATTGCAACAGGCTATACAGTCATTAAAACCTATGTATAGAAGCATTATCATTCTAAGGGGAATAAATGAATTTTCCATTAAGGAAACCGCAACAATATTGGAATGTAATGAATCAAAAGTCAAAGTTGATTACCATAGAGCCCTAAAAGTGTTAAGAAAGAACCTTAATGTTTCCATAGAGGAGGTTTTCGAGAATGCAAAATGATAATGAATTTTTTGAAGAGCTTAAACATTCTCCCGATTTAAATCCAAGAACAGAATTTGTGAATGATACAAGACACCTATTAATAAAAAAAGCTAACCGTATAAGCAAAGTAAGTAAAATAAAGAAACATTCTTATTATTGGTCTGTAGTTATTGCTACAGTGGCAATAACTGCTTGGACTTTCCTTTTTGGAGGAAATCAGTACATTTTAAAGTCTTTTCATAATGTAATGTCTGCCATTCCTAAAAACAATGAGGAAAGCATAACTGCTTCAAATAAAAATCCTTCTGTATTTATTTACCACACCCATACCACGGAATCCTTTACGCCGTTACTTGAAAATAAAAACAAAGATGAAGCATACGATGAGAATAAAAATATTACGATGGTAGGTGCAGAACTAACTAGTGAATTAAAGAAAAAAAATATTAATGCATTGCACAGCACCACGGATTTTGACAAAATACTTCGTAACCGTGATTTAGATTACTCAAAAATATACGATATTTCAGGGAAAGAAGTACAAACCGTTCTTGATAAAAATAAGAATTTAAAATTAATTATAGATATTCACAGAGATACTCAACTAAAAGATGCTACAACCATTAGAATAGATGGAAAAGATGTAGCCAGTGTGTCATTTGTTGTCTCGGAAAACAGTCCTAATTTTAAAGAAAACCGAAAAATCGCAAATCTCTTTCATCAAAAATTAGAAAAGAAGTATCCTGGACTTTCTAGGGGAGTCTTACTGAAAGTATCACAAACAAAAAATCCTTATAAACAAAAATTTTATAATCAAGACTTATTTGCGAACTCACTCCTCCTTCAAATTGGAGGGGTAGAAAATACAATTGACGAAGAAAATAGGAGCGTTGAATTATTAGCAGAAGTTATAGATGAAATACTAATTGAAATTGATTAATAAAAATTAAGCATACCTTGCCTCATAAATCAAAAATTATTATCATTTCAACTCACTATAAGTCTTATAGAATTTAAAAAGAGCCCCTACTCAATACGAGTAAGGGCTATTGATTATGCTGCAAACAATTTAGTGAAAGTTGCTTTACCTGCCTTGTTATCTGCAGTTATCTTTTTATCTTTCTGAAACTTTGATAATGCCGTTTCAGTATCTTTTCCAAAGATTGAATCAAGTGAACCAGGGTTATATCCTTCCAGATAGAGTGCAGCCTGTAAGACCCATGTGAGATTGCCTTTTGCACCTTTTTTGACAGTGACGATAGCCGCCTTCGTCTTTGATCCCCATTTTCCATCCACAACAAGACCAGTTTTGAATTGCTTATTAAGTTCTGTTTGTAGCGCTTTGATAAGTGCTTTTTTAGTTTTGGGACCGTTAAATCCATCAAATACAAGACCAGCTTTATAACGGCTATTTAACGTTTTTTGAATGGATCTGATTGTTTCATCTCCACTGTTCGAAGTTTCGTGATCCTCTTTTATATCTGGTTGAACAATAACGTCTTTAGCATTTCCGAAATTGATTTTCTGACCTATTTGTAATTTGGATGGATCGATGCCAGGATTCGCTTTAATTAAATCTTCAACTTGCACGCCACCAGCTCCATCCTTATGAGCTATGCTCCATAAGGTATCTCCTTCTTGGATGGTGTATGTGTTAGGCGCTGGAGATGGTGTAACGGGAGTTGTTGATCCCTGCCATTTAATAAGTTTACGATAATCATATACACAGCAAGCTTTCCAGCTATAGCCTGGCATCTCACTGTGAGATGTATCATTTTTACCAATGTTATCTTTAACAAGTGCAGAATGAAGGTCTGCGATTGAAGCTATTGTTGCATCGTCCATAGTGTCGGAGCGATAATCACCAGCAACACAAATGCCTAGTGCAAATTGATTGCTATTCCCTACATGGTAGGTCCGGCGATCAATATCATGTGCATATACAATCCTAGCCCTTTTACCATTTGGAGTATTAATCAAATTCTTAGGCTCAATAATAAATGTATATCCTACCCCTGGCCACCCCAACGTATTTACATGGTAGTCCGCGAAACTTGCTGCATCAGATCCTGCCAGATGTTTCTTTGTTAATGAATGATGCCATACACGGTGAGTGATTGTTTTAGAACGTTTTGAATACGTGCCTTTTGATTTTAATTCCCCTCTCATATCGACTAATTGGGGTAGTTTAGAAAAGTTCATCTTTCATCGTCTCCTTTTAATTTAAAATAAAAAGCCACCCAATGGGCAGCTTATTTTAATCCTTGTTTTTTCAATGCTTCTTCTTGTTTCTGTGCACTCTTGGTTACTAAATATTGATTCTTATACACCCCGTATAAAGCAAAACCAAGGGGAACAATCGCTGTTAGAAAGTTAATAAATGAATTTATCGTATTTTCATTGAACCATTCAACCTGATAACCGAGTGATTGAAAAAATAAAAGCAGTGCCCCTAGAGCACCGCCGATCATTGCTACATATTGTTTTGTTTTATCCAATTCAAATCTCTCCTTTATTTTCAATTTTATCAATGCGTTTATGTGCTTGTTTCGCACTTTCTTCATTTCGTATAACTCTTTCTGATAATGCAGTCCAACGTTGATCACTTGCTTTAAAATCAATCCTAATTGAATCAACTGATTGACCAATATTGTCTAATTTTGTTTTAATGATAGCCGATTCTGTAGCATCACTTTTTACGTCCTTATCTCTATTTCTACTAAACGTAAAAAAACCGATAATAAGACCGGCAACTGTGCATAAAACCCCGATTCCTATTTCCAAAGATTTACCTCCTTGCCGATTTTTTATTTATTCATAATAAAAAAGCCTATTCGGCTTATGGTTGCAATCGATTAATTAATTTTGTCCTCACAACTTCCGTTAATGATGAAAGGGCCTCATTCCCTTGATACTCTTCAGAATTAAGGGGAATATAACCACTTAGATTGATGGTCCCCTCCGAATCCTTACTCTGGAACTGCACATTGACGGCAGATACTCCACCATCGGCATAACGGATATTAGTTGCTGTGATCTGAATTTCTAACATTATTCTTCCTCTCCTTTTTCATTTGAGTTTTCAAAAGCCGTAAATAAGTGCTCAAACGCGTCTGCCTCTTTACCTGATACCTCTTTATCGTAATTCTCGATAACCCCCTTCACTGTTTTTATCATTCCATGGGCATCGCCTCCTTCGATGACATAATACTCGGACAAGTAATCATGTTGCTGCTTCTTGAACTCATTAATATCATCAATTGCAAAGCTACCATCTTCATTTTTGTTTGGATCACCATTATCATCTTTACCTGTAAATTCCTTAATAAGCTGTAACTCCTCTTCTGATACCTGTTTAAGTTTTTCAGATAGCTGCTTAATAAAACGAGTACGATGAATCGATTGTTTCCCTTTTAAAGTCATGGCCGACAAAAAGTTAATGGAATCTACTAAATAAGAATATTGAATTTTTACTTGCATGTGATTTTCCTCCTTAAGCCGCGTCAAGGCGATTTTCTAATTGTTTTATTTTCTGTTTTAAATATTGATTTTCGATTTCGAGCATATTGATACGATCTGCTTGATCCTTCACTTCTGAATAAACCATTTGAATAGCTGCCGTATTGATTGCTGTTACTTTATAAATATTGATTGCGCTCATATCAATTGTCGAGATTTCTGGGCTGTCCTCACTTATAAAACCTACTTGTCTATTATTGAATATCCCCTCAGACAGATCTGCTTTTAGGTCATATTCAACGACTTTTAGTTGGTTTACAAGTTCAAGAGGATCAAAGGTTAAGTCCTCGATGTTCGTTTTAAATTTTCTTGATGATGAAGTATTAAATGCGCTTGCCCTCATTGATCTGTAGTTGTTGCCATCAACATCCATTGATCTGACTTCAGTTCTTGATCTCAGCATTATATAGTCACCAAAATAAGTAACAAGATGCATATTTCTCTCGCTATTCCAGATTCCCACTGCGCCTTGCCAGTTTTTATCAGAACTTTGGAAAGTCAATATTGTACCTGAGTCAGGTGTGAAAGCAGATGTGCGTCGTAATGAAAGAATATTATTAGTGGACTCAATTGCCGCCCCTCCACCAGAATTAATAGTCAGATATTGGCTTGATCCTGTCTTGATATTCATATTGTAAGACGCTTCTATCAAGGTGTTTTGACCAGAGTAGATATGCATACCCAGCCCGGCTACATCGCCATTTAGAGTCTCATCAGCGAAGAAGTCAATGAACCTTGCATTTTTGTAATCCACTGATCCCGAGTGCACTTCACGCTGAGATGTTATGGTCTTGTCTGTAAATGTGAGCCATCTTTCCTGAGTGTTTTTTTTTACTCCATTGACCCTCTTCTCAGTGATCCTCGCTCTTAATGCTCCATCATATGAATCAATGTAGGCAGTATAAACAGCAGTGTTGCTTCCGAATGTCCTAGTAAACGAGCCCGAAGTATGGAATTCCCCACCCGAAATTTCAGTTTTAGTACCGCCTGATTGACTTATAATGGTACTACCATTAATTGTTACACCCGTAATGTTAATCCCATTCAGAGTACCCACTTTAATTTTATCAGCCGACAAAGAAGAAATCTTTGCACTATCGATTGCTGCATTAGCTATCTTAGCATTTGTAATAGCAGCATCTTGAAGTTGCGCTGTACCGACAGACAGATGGGCGATTTTCGCATTGGTAATAGCCGCATTTGCAATGGCTGCTGTCCCCACTGCTAAGTTAGCAATTTGTGCCAATGTAATCGCTGCATCTTTGATGTTTGCAGTCCCAATTACTGAATGATCAATGATTGTTTGACCTGTGATATGAACTTTCTTACCGTCTATCAATATACCTTCTGTTGATATATTAATTTGGTTGACGACATCATTTTCTTTTACTCTCAAATTAATATTGTCAGCTAATTGACTGAATTGCGATTGTGTTGCCATATCTGTTGTTGCAGGAGAGTAATCCGTTGCTTTTATCCCTTTCTCTAATTTAGGTTGATATAAATGAAAACTAGAAGTAGTTCCAACTGGTTTGGTTTGGTCGTATCTTGCATAAAGCCTAACTTGGTAATTGATCCGATCGTCAGTTTTAAATGTATAAGTAAATCGTTTAAACATAGAAGAGTAAGTATCACTCGCAATTTGAAATTTATATGATACTCTGTTTGAACCATTGTTATCGTATGCCCAGACACCGAAAGCGATATTTTCGATTCCACCACCATGGTAATACCACGTAGAGAATGTATACTCACTATTTGGCTCTAAGACCATATACCCTTGATTAGTATCACCTTTCATATTGAAGTAGTATTCTTTGGACGTTCCATCAACCTTGCTAACTAACGCTAAAATTTTCTTCCCATAAATAAATGTTCCTTCTAAGGATGACCAATTTGCAATTCTGATATCTGGTGTAACGTTATATTGGTAGTCTCTTAAAATATCATTTATATTTACACTAGTGTAATCCGTCCATATTAATAAATTTGCTCCACCAATCTGTAAATCGTTAATAGTCTGAGTAATCGTACTTTGTAAACTAGTAGAAGTTTGTGTTAATTGAGATTGTGTTGCATACTTACCATCGGCATCAATCTTGCTTATTTTTGAATCAACAACACCGGCTAATTGTGTGACAGTAGATGTTTCAGCCTTATTTGATACGGTTGATTGTAGTCCACTAATGGTCTGACTTAACACAGATACTTGACCTGTTGCATCATCAGCCTTCCTGATTGCGTCTGTTGCAGCGTCAAAAGAAAATTGGGCTTGAACGATAGCATCCAGTGAATGACTAGTCGCTGTATTTGCATTCGCTACTGCATGATTAGCTTGATTAACCGCATTTTGAATAGGTGTTTTAACGTCATTAGCAATTAGATTGAAATCAACTGTCCCATCTGCGAGAAGTTTAGCCGTCTCACTTAGATCCCTTAGTTTTTCAGCTATCTCGGGGCCGAATAAAATATCATCAGAAATAATCCTTGCTGTCTGAGCCATTGCTTCCTCAGAGAATGGACCTGCAACACCATGTGTATTCACAGCCCTCACTCGAAAATACCATTGCTGATTGTTAGCTGCCTGGTGGGTGTAAATACTGGTTTTACCCCGGAATGCAAGATTAGAAATGTCAGGTGTAAATCCTTGTATCTGAGAAGCATAAACCTCGTAATTAGCAATAGAAATGGTATTAACAAAATCCCATTCGACTAATACATTTTGAAATAATCCAGATGCAATAACATTTAGAGGTTTAGTAGGGGTGACATTTTCAATCCTGTCATCCGTAATTGGCCTTTTCCCACCATTGTTCCAAACCCCTTTGTTATCATTCAACTCCGATTCAATCTGATCAAGTCGGGCATCATCAGAATACAAGTCGATGAAATTCCCAAGTTCGACCACACCCGAATTGTCCGGGTCTGATACATCATACTCAAAACTGATCACTCGTTCTTCAACTTCAATTGGCTTTGCAAAAGAATAATCCAAAGCAAAAGTGGTGTCGCCTAATCTCACTTTTTCATGCTCGTATCCTATAATGTTTTCAAGTAAAAAAACGCTCATCTCGAAATTACTAATAGGGTATTTTTGTTCTTGCAAAGCATCCCATGTTTCTTGTAACAAAGCTGCAGGGTCCTCTTGTTCACTACTTTCAAATATTCCCCTTCGATGCCTTAGGGTACCGTCAACGTTTTTTCTCCCGAATATCGTAAGTGCTGCAGGGTCTCCAACCCACTTCTGTCCTATTGGTTTATCTACAGGATCACCATTCTTTACTTTCCATTCAATATCGGCAAAAGAGATTTTTCTAGTGTATCCTCCGGTAGCTTCTCCCTCTTCATCTTCTATCTCAAGAGAAGAGCCTCGTCCGTATAAAGCTGTCTTAGGGTAAGATTGAACTCTTTCCGTAATAGATAGGATGTCTTTATCAATTTCCCACCATTTACCTATGTCTTCCCCTCTTCTACGCAAGATGTCGATAAATCGACCAGTTATCCTATTCCCCTCAATTTCCACACGATCCCGAAGTTCACCACCCCACGTATTAATACATTCGGTTATCGCTTCAGTCGGTGTCATGTAATAATAATTCGTGGAATTTAAACCTAACTCTGCCACCTCTCCGACTTTCCACCTCACACCTTCCAGTGCTTTTGTAATGGCCGTTTTAAGAGTGACATTATAAGGCCGAACATCTTCAATAACCTCATCATTTAACTCAAGCATAGCTGCTTCACAGACCGCTGTTATAATCGGACCATCTTCACCATCTGCTCTTTCTGGCTCCTTAATAATAAAGAGACGGAAAGCTCCGTCCTTGTCTCGGAAAGCCACCTGATTTTCTGCTGTTATATATTGAGAATCTTTATGATCCCCGACCGCAGTAAATTCAAAGGTAGAACCCTGATTGAGTACCTCCTTAAAAGGAGCATCCCAAAACGGACATGCTCCCTCTCCATCGTTAGAAAGGATGGCAACTAGATTGTCGTATGGATCAAAGATATATAAATCAGACAACCGAAACACCTCCTATAGCCACCTCGGTCTGAATGTTACTGTTATGTTAGCCACAGTTTTATCAGCTATGATGAAATTTTGACCTTTTTTAAATTCAGGCCATTTACTACTTAAATCTAACGAGGTCATCTTCACCAAATTATTGATGATGATTTTCCGCTTGCTTGTATCGATAATTAACAAATCATTTTGTTTAAAGTTCCAAATAACCTTAACTATCTTTTCGTTCACAGAAACCGTATAGTTCGTAGAGTTAGCCATGAATTTAATTGAAAATACCGGATTCGCTTTTAAGTTGCCTTCATTACGAATTGGATAATCACCCAGGAGCAATGATTCTTCTTCTCCGTATTTGTATGGATCCGGGCAGATAAAAGGAATGACTCCTTCACCCCACTTCAATATTTCTTCAGGTTCAAAACTTCCATCCACGACTGCATAATAAATCCGATCAGATTCGTCATCAAAAATAAGAGGCTTTGGCTCGTCATGGATTAACCATTCTGCCAAATCCTCTTTTACTTTTTGCAAATCCTCAATACTATTAGACTTTAAAAAAACAGGAATAGGTAATGGTCTAACTCTCGTATTCTTTTTAACAGGAAGAGCTCCAGTTCGTTTTGGAACGTCTTGATAAGTCCACTCGATTGGAGCCCATGGCTGTCTGTTGCTACCTATCAGGGCTGTGAGGTACGGCTTCGATATACCATTGAAAGTAAAACTGTTCACCTTCTCACCTTCCCTTTAATCGTTCTTTTACTTATTCTTTTATCTTGCGTCTGATATTTAGCCACTTCTCTATGAATACCTTTGGCTACTGAAGATCCATCCAAATGGATGTCTGTATCCTTGCTTAACAATTGTAAAAGCACTTTTGTTTGTTCGAGTGTGGCCTCGAGTAATTTCTGTAGAACATTATTTCCTTCACTGCTGCCCTCTACATTCGGCAATTGTCCAGGGCGCTTGTTCCCTTTATCAACCGTCTTCCCTGCCAAAGCCAACAACTTCATGGCATCTGTCCGTTTGCTTGGGTTAGTAGGTATGACGAATTCAGGCCATCCATCTTCAGCAAGATTATACATGCCTTCATTGCGGATTAAACCACCAGTAGCATATCCTTTGTACGGTCCGCCGTTCGCCAAGGATTTGATACCTGGAGTATTGAAAGGTGTTCCATACCTAGATTTAATATACCGAATGGCTGCAATGGCATTGTGGACCGGATTCATAATGTCATTATAGCCTTTCATTTTATAAGCATCGAAAGTCGGTTTGATGGTCTGCATAAGCCCCATGGAAGGAGTGCCCCGTTTCCAGTTACTATCCCATTTATTAATAGTGGATGGACCAGTACGGCCGCCTGATTCCTTCATCGCAATCGTTGCTAATGGCGCTGCCCAATTCCCTGGAACATTGGCTTTAGAAATAGCTTCACTAATCCATTTTTTAACGTTACCGGATACTTTGCCGCTTCCACCAAAGTCAAACATGCCTTTCATTTTTTCTTTTATAAAATCGATAGCGCTATTTTTTACTTTTGTGAAACCACCTTTTGCAATTTTACCTAAATTGCCATCTTCACTAGGTGCGTTAACCCTCAATGTTTTCATGGATAGATTCAATAGCTTGCTAGGGTTACTTGCATATTCCCAAACATTTACGGCAGTATCCTTAACTTTCTTACCAAAGTCTGTACCCCATGCATAATGTGGGATTAATTGCTTCGTCAGGCTTGCAGGTAATACATGAGTGCCCTTAGGTAAATTAACTAGTGTAGATTTTGCCGGCGATAAATATTGTTGTCCATCAGGGGTTTGTACTAATTCTTGACCGGCGTTAGAACCCTTACCATCCCCAACAACGGCCAATCCACCAGGATGCCCGTCTGTACCTTGTGCATATTGTGGAACTTTCCATACACTTAATTTCTTTTCTACTCCGAGCTTACTCATTACCCAGTTAACGCCTGTAATAACGCCATTGACACCTTTACCTAAGCCAGATACCATCTTATTGGATACGGATATAACACCTTCTTTAATCTTACCGCCTGTCTTTTTTAGACCATCCGACATCCTTTGTGGCATACCCTTTACAGTATCAACCATATCTGAAACATAGCCTTTAATATTTTTTTTAATTGTGCCGAATATGTCTGATATGCGTGATTTTAAATTTGTAAAACGACTTAAGGTATTTGTGACCGCGTTTTTGATAGGTGTATAAATGGAATCCTTTATGGCGTTCCAAATGGTTTTAGTAAGATTACGGATCCCACTAAAAATAGTATTGATTGTATTTTTCAAAGTAGTGAAACGGCTTTTCACTAAATCCACAATAGATTTAATCACTAATTTGAAAAAGTTTAAAATACCATTCCAAATGGTCGAAATGAGTTTTTTTATAGTGGTAGTAATCGTGATCACTGTATTTTTCATGGCAGTAAATCGATTCTTCACAAAATCCACGATCCACTTAATGACTGTAGAAAATACATTTTTAATACTGCCCCACATGCCCTTGAATGCATTTACCATTAATTTACCTAACGATAAAATACCTTTAAGCATCTTACCCCAGAACATTAGCTGCACGAAATTCCAAATAAACTGAATGGAACCTGAAAAGATATTTTTGATTCCTGTCCACATTTTCGAGAAATTACCGGTAAACAATCCGGAAAAAACTTGTATTAAACCTATAATGACCTTTAGTCCACCGTCTATTACACCTTTTATATTTCCGAAAACTGATTTTACAATTTCCAAAATGACTTTAAATGTTACTTTAAAGATAGCTTTGAGTATCGGCATCATAGGTTTAATCACAAACATAATACCATCAAAAATATTTTGGAAGGCTTGGAGTAATTGTTTCCCGTTTGAATCCCAAAAGGCTTTCATTTCTGCTATTTTACTTTTGAAGAAATCCGCGATTATTTTAAATGCACTTACAAAAACATCTTTTAATTTATTTATAGCATTCCGAAAAGGCTCGAACTTTTTATAAGCAATGACAATACCTGCAGCTAATAACGCTAAAATACCAATTGTTAACCCAATGGGACCTGTTAAAGCAGTAAACCCTAACCTTAGCCATTTTAATAACCCACCAGCTTTTGCAATGGACGGAAAGAGTTTTCCGAGTCCTGTTGCTGTACTTCCCAAAAAGCTGATGAAAAAGCCTCCTGCAACCAATAATGGACCTATTGCTGCAGCTAATGCCGCGATAACAACCATTGCGATTTTAGTATGTTTCGACATCCCCGACATTTTATCTATCAAGCTATTAAACAAGTCTGCCGCTTTTATCACATATGGGCTTAATATGTCTCCGATGTCTTTAGCTAAAGCAAAGATATTGTTTTTTACGGTTCCCAATTTAGATGCCATTGTTGCATATCTTTGTTCTGCCTCATTGGATAATGCTGTATTTTCCTCCCATGCTTCGGAGGACAATCCTACTGCCTCTCCTAATAGTCCTGCATTTCCTGCCAATCGCAAAATAGTATCAGATTCCCTGATTCCCTTAATACCTAAATCATCTAGAATCGAAGTTAGGTTTTCCCCTTCTTTTCCAGACTCACTTAACCCTTGTATAAACATTTCTAATGCCTTTACAGGATCACTTTCCCATGCCTTTTTAAAGTCTTCTGCAGATACACCACTTGCTTCCGCAAATTCTGCTAAGGATTTACCACCTGTACCAACCGCCATATCTATCTTTTTAAGGACAGTTGTCATCGCTGTACCGCCTGCTTCTGACTCGATACCTAGGGAAGACATACTTGCTGAAAGAGCCATAATATCAGATTCAGTCATACCGACTTGACTACCTTGAGCAGCCAATCTCATGGACATATCAACAATTTCAGATTCAGTAGTCGCCATGTTGTTCCCCAATGCAACTACTGAGCTACCTAATCGATCAAAATTCTTTTGAGGCATGGCTACAATGTTTGCGAATCTAGCAAATTCGGTAGCAGCCTGTTCTCTCGTCATATTAGTTGATTCCCCTAAATCAATGACTGTTTTGGTGAAATCCATGATTTTACTTTTTTTAATACCTAATTGTCCAGCAGATTCTGCAACAGCTGCTATATCATTTGCAGAAACAGGCAATGTTTTGGACATACTGATTATCTGTTTTTCTAACACTTTATACTCGCCTTCGGTAGCGTCTACTGTTTTTCGGACACCAGCAAATGCACTTTCAAAATCAATTGAGGCCTTAACTGCCATACCACCTAAACCAGCTAATGGGGCTGTTACATACATAGATAAAGACTTTCCAGTACTTTTCATACTGTTGCCGACTTTGGTTAAACGAGTGCCTGTTTCGTCAAGTTTTTTGCCAAGCTTTCCCCAGCTAGATTCGGCTATCTTTTGTTGTTCTTTTAGCTTTTCTAGTTCCTCACGTGTTCGTCCCACATAGCGTTCTAAGTTATTTAGGGATGCCACTTCATTGTTATAGCTTTTGGCAGCTTTATCCGCTTCTTTCGACCCTTCTCCATGCTCTCTGACCATCTTTTCGTACTCAGCCTTGGCTTGTTTCGTGACCTCTTTTTGCACTTCCAATTTTCTATTCAAACCAGATAAACGTGTTTCATATTTTCCTATAGACCGATCACCACGGTCAAAAGCTGACATGTTCGCCTTCATTTCACTGTTTACAGTCTTTAACTTATCTTTTACCCCAGTTAGACCACGGTTGAGGGCTGTGGAGTCAAGGTCAAGTCCAATCGAAAGTCCTTCTATCTTCTCCATCAATCACCCACCCTTCTCATACCAATAAAAAAAATCCCTAACCTCCGAATGCGGCGATTAAAGATTTCTCTTGCTTTGGTTTATTTGTATCTCTTAAAATTTCAATCAAAAAGTGGTAAGGCATACTCAGTATTTCATTGATGTCTTTTCCATCTTTCATGAGATCAAGGATGAGTTTGTCCAAGTATTCTTTTTGCTTGGCTGGAGAAAAGTCCTCATCCGTTAACCTCTCTTCTCCAAAAACTTTTTTGTTTCATCATTTTGACGTCCTTGTGCAACAAAGATGATTTGTTCTTGTAAGGTTTGGATAGCATCTGGGGCGTGTAGGCCATTGAATAATTCTTCTTTAGAGAATTGCTTGTTATAAATCTTATTTGCTACAAAATCTAACAGTTTATCAATCAATTCTTTTTCAGATGTAGCACTTTTAGCATCTTCGCTTTTATCAATTTCTTGTGTCATATCGATTGCTTCATAAACTACTGAAAAAGGAATGAATACAGGTGTGAGATACTTTACCGTTTCAATTTCACCTTCCTTCACTTCCTTTACCAATTCGATCATGTTTCTTTTTAAATTTGCCATTTTAAAACATCCCTTCGTTTTTTAAGTAGGTCATTGATAGATTAATGTTGTTTTTGATCAAATAAAAAGAGACCACTTATTGTGATCTTCTTTAGTGCATCTTATGGAACAAAAGCACCTGGTAGTTGAAGAAGGTTTTTAACCTCTCCCTCAATTTTTCAATTTCTTCAATCATTAATTTCGGATACTCTTTAGGTGATGGTTTTCTGAGTCATTTACAGCAGAATTGATTAGTAAAACAGCAAACAGCCTATATTTAGTAGAGATAAGCTCTTTAAAAACTAATGTACATATCCTATGAAGAATAAATCAAAAAGAAGGTGAATTTAATGCGACCTGATCAATCACATACCTCGTTTGTACCTTGGGAACAGTGGCATCAGCATCATCCTCACAGTACTTGGCAACAATGGCATCAACAACATCCTTACGTACCTTGGCAGCAGTGGCATCAGCACTATCCTCATGGTTCTTGGCAACAGTGGCAACAACAACATCCTTACGTACCTTGGCAACAGTGGCATCAGCACCATCCTCATGGTTCTTGGCAACAGTGGCACCAAATGTATCCAAATAGAGCGTGGTAAATTAGGTAATATCTCGAGGTGAATTCTCACCTCTTCTTTATGAGCAAGATTTTTTATGATATAAACGTAAATTTAAAAAGAGTTTTGATCCAAATTTTTCTATTAAAATCCTATTTAATGAACTAATCTGCCCCGTTAGTTTCACAAGAAAATTAACAACATCCTTTAAAAGAGCCTTAAATTAAATAAAGATAGAGCAGGAATATTCCTGCTCTTTAACCTTCTAGTGTCTCTACTCTCACTACTAATTCGTTCCACTGTTCTACCGTTGGGAATCCATCAGCACCCTTGTCGCCTTTGTCGCCTTTTGAGCCTTGCAGACCCGGAACACCTTCTCCTCCGCCTTTTACATTACGGACATAGTTAACAACTTCCCCTGCATTTGCCGCATTTATTGAATATCCGATGATAGTTGGCGCATCTTCTCCAAGAGCTTCAACGATTTTTCCATCTTCACCAATACCAACAGAAACACCTGCTTGAATGTCTTCTCCAGCTTCGACCTTCCACGTTTCTCTATTCTTAATAGTCACATAGACCGCTTCGCCTTCTTTGATCGCTCTTGTTGCTAAAAAGTCAGGTATTTCGCCTTCTTGGGCTAAACGAATATTAATTTCATTTTCATTTTCATTTTCCTTTTCTTTGACTGCTAATACTACTAATCTATTAGCGTGGATATCTTCAACTACAACAGCTTTAAAGTTTGTCATTATCCTTCAACGCCACCTTGCTCCCCATCATTTGTTCCTGGATAAGGCTTGCCAAATATCTTTTGGAATAGAGAATCCCGGCTGTCTGTTTCACCTTTTTTGTCAGCTCCAAACAGAACAGATTTTTCAGATGTGGCCCCTTCAACATAACGCTCCATAAATTCTCCCGTTACTTCTTCATTATCAAATTCTTTGTTTTCTTCTTTGGTTTTACCGGAAATTTTAGAACGCATGAACATTCCTTTTGTAAGCCCCACCCACTCTTTAGAACCGTCCTCAAATGTCTTGGTAAATACCGCTGCCACATAAGGTGGCACATCCTCACCGCCAATGGATGAAAGTCTGTCCACTGTTTCTAAACCAAATAAAATATTCTTATCCTGAATTGGTACTTTGTGAAATTGAGTGGATACTGTTACATTTCCACCTGAAATAGCAATTTCAGCTGTACCATTATCCCCATACGCCCTCATCGCTTCTTGCGGCATTTCTACCTCAATATTTTGTAGAAATTTAATCCGGGTAATTTCACCAGCCGTAAATGAATGGTCATCGTCATCTGTTAAAACCGCATAATAAAATTCATTCACACCGGTTGATGCTCTATAGCTTTTTTTCTCTTCTGCCAAATTAATCACTCCTATTTTAAATAATAAAAAAAGACACCTTATAAAGTGTCTAGATCGTCTCTATACAATTTCCCTCGATACCTTCTTGCATCTCGAAAAATACCTGTATCTTCATCCCATTCACCCACACCCGTTCCTTGGGAAAAACCAAAGTTCCACATGACGTTGCGGATACGTCCGGATAATTCGTTTGTGGCCACCCTATTCTTTGACCAAACTTCTATTTGAAATAGGCAATCATATGTCAGCCATGTATCATCAGCGAAATCTTTAGGAAGAGGGACATCTAATGGATCTATGATGATATATGGTGCTGTAACATCTCCAGTTCCGGGAAACTCATAATATTTGATTCTCCCAGAAGCTTTTTCCTTGATGTATGGGTCTGCAATCAACGCATTATATATCATCCCTAGAACATCCATTATATCCCCTCTCTTATTGCTTGTTTAATAGCCTCTCGATAAGCCCTTTCAGCGTTTCTCATTGCTCTTGCGATTGAACCCTTCCCTTTTGGGTTTGGGTTTTGTACAGTGCCAAACTCATTTAAATGAATGATTCGATAACGTTCTTTCGGACCACGCCAATAAACTTTAACAGTCCTAACACCAGCTACCCACATCGGCTCTGTTATTTTCATTTCTTCAATGGATGCCCCGGTATCTTTAAAGGATGCAAATTGACTTTTTAGTTCCTTTATAAATACTTGGGCACCACGTTTTAAGGCTTTATCACTTAATTGCTGCGCCTTCATTTTTCCAATACGTCTTTCAAGTTCTGCAACCAGTGCTTTTTCACCTTTGACCTTTACACTCATTCGGTTAGCCTCGCTACGATTGTGATAAACTCCTTATTTTGCAAATCGGGTTGAGCATGCTTGATGTTATAGCGTTTGTCTCGGTATTCAGGAGCATCGATGGAAAGATAATGCTTATTAGTCGGAATATAGTCAGCATGTGGGTCTCTAATGGTGATGGTTATATCTGATAAAGTTCCATTAGACTTAGCAATCTCCAAATCCTTTAGCCAAACGTTAACAACTTTTGACCACCCTTCATAAAGAATCTTTTTTTCAGATTCCCCAGGTTCGGGACCATTATTGGGTGCATACTCATAAAAAGTTATAAAAGTACGTAAATCCCCCGTCTTCACTTTTGGCGGTTTATATTTAAACGGCTGCATCTGGTTCACCCTCTTTTAATGCGATCGATAATCCCAAACTATTAATCTGACTAAGAAAGTTATCGTTGAAGTATTCAAGGGCATCATTATAGGCATAACGAGTACGTTCAAAGACTAGCTCCTTTGCCCTCTCGTCTCTTTCCACATCGAATTGTCCACATTTGTCTAGTAAATCCGCAATAGAAAAGGACAACAATCGTTTTAAATTGTCGTCCTCACTCGAATGGGATATATGCATACGCTCTTTAAATTCTTTTAATAGTTCAATTGTGATCAATTAAATCACCCCTCAAGGCCGCCTTCCAAGTCTAGATCTAAGTCATAGACTTGCACTGCATAATTATCTTTTGGCTTACCAGTAGCGTATTGTTTCGCGATATAAAGTGTCGCGTCTTCCATGGCCAGTGTTTGGTCAAATTTCTTCACTTCCATCGCTCCACCGACAGCTGCAACATACTCACCACGAATAAAGAATACAATTTTTCCTTTTGGTACAAACATGGATTCAGTAATGGTTGGATTAAATGGCAAGCTTGTCACGTATATACCTGCAGCATTTTGGACGGTCGCATTAGCTTGGATGCTAAAGTTATCAAAGGGATTGACAATCATTACAACTTTTCCAGCCACATTGCGGACCTTTTCTTCTTCATCCTTTCCAACTGGACGAATAGATAATTTTTCGACAACACCTTTTAACTCATTGATTGTCGCCCTACCTGGTTCAAATGTAAGGATACCGGCAGATGCCTTGTCAGGATATTTTCCGTCCACAACAGATCCCTTCAAATCTTTTAACAATCCAATCGGCATATCTTTCCCTGTCCCTGCAACATATCCACGCTCAAGACCAACGGACATTGCTTCCGAAATCATGGTCCGAACATAGCGCTCCACCCACACAGGTCCAAGTTTTAGCATGTCGTTTGATAGAGGAATAAAAGCAGTTAATTTAAGTTGGCTGATAGACTCTTTTCTAAACGTTGCATTTAGTTGCCCTTGGATGTCTCCGAATAATGGGCCCCATACTGCAGCACCTTCCGGATCTCCATAAATGAATTCTGTAACTGCACCAAGATTTTGAATACCTAGTTGCTGCAGTAACGGATGCCCTTCAACTAAATCATCAAAAATCCGTTCTTGTGTTGTTTTAGGCAGTGTTTCTGTATCTTTAAACCCACCCTTTTCAATCACGACATTGAAAAACTTTGTCTCTTCACTCGTAAGGACATTAGCGCCCCTGGCTTGCATGATGGAACGGTCAAGCATTGATGTATTAACTTGATTCATAATATCGCCCTGTACGTCCTGAGCCAACGCTTCCAGCATATTATTTAACGCAGCAGACTGTTCTTCAGCACTACCTTCCTGTGTTGCTTTAGCAAATGCTAGTTTTTTCTCTGCAAAATTATTAAATTTAATTGTCATTTTCCATACCTCCTATAAATGTAAAAAGAGACTGCTCAAATTCTGTTTAGGTACAACAGGATCAGATACAATCTCTTTGGGTTTTAATTCATTCTTAATTTCATTTTTAAATTCAGCAAACATTTGTTTTAATGTGTTTTCGTCGATGTCTGATGCTGATGCAGAGATAGGTTGCTTTGGTGCAACAGCAGCCGTAATTTTATTGTTAAATGCTTTTGCTTTGTTCTCAAAGATTTCAGACTCGACTTCTTCTGGTTCAGCATCGATGATTTCATCAATTAGCCCATATTTTAATGCTTCTTCCGCAGTAAGATATGTTTCATCATTGAGTAATTTTTTCATCGTATCCGCATCTACCCGATTTGTATATGATTTCAGTACAGCTTGGCTTACCTTTTCAACATCATCAGCAGCCTTTCGAAGTTTTTTAGCGTCCCCAGCTACAAATGTTTGAGCATTGTGGACCATCAGCATGGTATTTGCATGCGCTCGTATTTTATCAGCACCCATACAAATAACGGATGCAGCACTTGCCGCCATGCCTGTTATCGTCACAGTAACAAGTCCTTTATGATCTTTAAGAGTATTACAAATATCAATTCCTAAAAAGGCATCGCCACCATAAGAATTAACGGATAAATCAATATCCTCATCTTCTTTTATAGACTTCATTTGATAGTTAAAATCCAAAATACTCGAATTCCAATTGATAATATCACCCTTTATTTTATGCTTCATTTTTCTCACCTCCTTTAAGTGCTTCTGAACTTTCTTGATAGTTTTTGGTGATGAAGTATTTATCCATCATAGGATCGTCCACCCTTTCCTCACCTAATGCTTCACGTAATTCATTACCGTTAAATGCCCCTGAAGCTCTCAACTTATCAACGGCGGCAGCTACATCAAAAACATTACTGTAAGAAACCCGTTTAGTTTCCATCTTCTTCCCTGCCAAGTATTCCTTTTTATCGATCATCTTGGCATTCAATTCATCTTTGATTTTTTTCAAGAAAGGATCAATGCAAAAAGTCATGTAATTGCGAGTAGGCTTTTCTACATCTGCCATGTCACCGTGAAGTAACGAAACCGGAATACCTAAGGCTTTGGCAACCTGATCTAAAAAACCATCAATTACCTTGGCGACTTCATCCACACTTTGAAGCTGGCTAGTGTTCTTCAATTCCTCTAATTTAAATCCTTTTTGTTGAGGTACGATGGCTACAGATTTGTCTGTGAAAGCCGTATAAATTTTGTTGATATAATTCTGTAGTTTTTCCTGTGTCTTTTCTGATTTATCACTGACAGCCTCTATATCTACCAAACCGCGAATTTGATTCTTACGTTTCTGAAATTCTATGATCCTACCAAATAGTTCTCCATAATCGGAATATAAACCGTCAAACAAATCCGAGAGTTTTTTATTGCTATATTCCAAATAAATAACATCACTCATTTGAAATGTTCTCGAAAATGTATAGTCCTTAATGGTTACATCTTTGAATGAATCATTGACCAGGGCATATTCGATTCGTGTAAAGGAGTCAGCAATCAATAAATCTTCGGTATCCGACTGGATGATTAAACACTCGTTGTCATATATCAGCTTGTGAACAACAGTCTGCCAAAATTGGCTTGCCGACATGTTTGGATTGGGCCTGACATTTAACCGATAATACATTTCATCCTTCACAATCTTTTTGTCCTTCTTCACATAAAATTCCGATTGGCTGATGGTGCGGCCGATCATATTAATACATGTTTGGATGGCCAATTGCTTCATGTGAATTTTCTTGGAAGTATCTTGAATTAAATCAAAATCAAACATGAATTCAAGTTCTTTATTTCTGCTTTTCACTAAATCCAGAAATCCCAATTTCTCACCTACTTTTTTTAAGGCTATGTTAAAAATTAATGTTGGATCTTTGAACAAATAAAAGAGACCACTTTTTGTGGTCTTCTTTAGTACATCCTATGGAGCTAACGCACCCGTTAGTTCCATAAAACTTATATGTATCAGAAGAAACAATCTTTTAGTACAAAGATTTTTTTCCTTTTTGTTTCCATTCATAGGATTCAAGGTTAAAATATTCATCATTTTGCATTCTCAGTCTTGTAATCTTTATATCTTCGTCAAGTAATGACCTTACATTTTTAACCTGAGTTCGATTTGTATTTAATCCAAAATAAATTCTTGTTGGTTTAATCGGAAAATCTTCTAACCCTCCTTTTCCATCGTCACCCAGTAAAATTATTCTCCATTCTTTTTCATAACTCCAACTTTTATGTTTTAAGAGCATTGAGTAAAATAACATTAATACTGATTCTAAATCATCTTCACCTTCAAAAATCTTCTTTAGTGTTTTTGTGCCGTCATATCTTTTATCTTCATATGCTACTGGGTATAGACCTCTTGACAATTCACTTTTAAAAGGGAGTTGAGTCAGGTCATATTCAACACAAATACCTTTATGATTATCACCGTAATGTGCCCACATTGGCATATTAAAAGGATTTTCAGTAAAACACGTGATTTTAGTCATTTTCTGTAAAGATCTAAGGGATAAATTGATATCATTACTATTTTCAATTTTGAATAAATTTTTATTTGTCAATTGGTTTAATAAAACTTCTTCATCATAATATAAAGCCGTACAATCAAATGGGTCATTTAAATTTTTTGGATTGGAAAACCATAGTTTATTATTCTTTAATGAATCAATGTTCCTTTCCGAAAGGGATTGATACTTATATAATTTTTGAGGTATATGAAAATGTTTAAATCTATAAGCCTCCTCTCCTCTATCACTACTACTATACAAAGTCATAAATTCATTCATCCATTTATTCACTGAAATTCGCTCCTATGATTCAATTACGAAATTAGTTCTTTTTCTAATTTCACAGTGGCTCCGCAATATAATTAGTCCTTTTCTTTGTAATGATCTGTTATGTCACAAAGGATTTTCTATATTATTGTTTATTACGTATTCCTTTTAAAATTTCTAAACCATTCTATTAGTTTTTCAATAGATTTTAAAGCTTTCTCTATGCTGTTTATAGCTAAAATAAAACAATTAAAGTCACTATTCCGACAAATAACACTATTCAACTCCAAAAGCATCTTTTGTTACAGTTTACCATCTTAACCATTTTATCAATAGTTTCTTCAAAAGACCTTTTACCTATTATATGAAGGAGTACTAAATCCCCTTATAGAACTATTTAATTATAAACAATTATTTTTCTTTCATAATTTCAGTAAGTTTCACATTAAAGGAGAGGTCATTAATGATATCTGAAGAAAATTCCCTGATTTTATTTAAGTTTGGAGAATATAAATGGATGAAGAAGATCCAAGAAGGCGAAATAAGCTTTTCCTGTCCTGGTAGTTACATCGATATAGCAAAAAGAACAGGAAACAATGAACAGGGTGACATAGATGAAGGTGTATTCGCCCGTTTAAAAAAAGGAGATTCCCGTATTAGAGAAGCTGCTGAACGACTTAAAGATGACTTAGAAATAATATCTGACGGGGAATATGTAAAACTTAAAAGAAAATCAACATACTTTGTCCCTACTTTTTGTTTCTATTCCTACCGAGTGAAAGATTCTTTGAGTACAAATATTCAAAAATCTGGGGTACAACAGATACAGCATAAATTTGATGATAAAATGTTTAGCGAATTTAGTTCTGACCCAATTAGGAACGTTTTATCAACTGAATCATATCCCGCCACATTGATTATTCAGGTCGAACCATTTAAATATTTACTTGGGGGTGAGTTGCTTAAACAAGGTATAGACCATCAGATAAAGCATATTAATTACACAGAATTTGAAAAAGATGAATTTTACATTGAACCTACAGAGAGAAGAGAAGAGTTGTTTTATAAGTTCCCAAAATATTCATATCAGAAAGAGGCGAGAGTATGTTTACATAGAAATCTCCAAAACAATCTTTACGACAGGTTCAATCTTAATATCGGCACTCTCTCTAATTTCTCAAAACTTTCCACGGTTAAATTGTACTTTGAATTTACTGCAAATATCATTGAAAAAGAAACCACTAATTAAATGATCACTAGAAATTGATCAAAGAACACTACAAAATTAGCTTAAGCCGTTCACTTGGGAAACTACACAAAATATTGTATTAGTGTTTATTAAGAAAAATTTTTAGTATACTTCTGAGGGGCGGTCCTAAAAAATCGCCCTATGTACTTTTAGTAGTTCATCCTTCTCCAACTATCCTGCCCCGATAGTTCAACAAGAAAATCAACAACATCCTTTTAACAGAGCTTTTAAAAATCTATATCATCCAAGAAAAAGTCCACATTATCCACTAAAATTTCATCTGCTTTAAATAAAGAGTGGATAAACGCCTGGAATCCATCTGTTTTCCTTCTAAATTCGTCTTTTTTCAGATATTCCTTGTTCCCATCCTTTTTAATGTGAACATAGACATTATTGGTATACCAACGCATGAGTGGGTTGTCATCAAAGATGATATTACTCTTAGCGAACAATGTTTCTACCCTCGGCGCTAATAAGGAATGAATGGCTTTAGGATTACGGATAAATTCTAATTCAAATCCCTCTGCTTCTAATGCGGTTCTTACTAAATCCAAACGGAAAGTATCAGCTACAATTTTCGTCAGTCCGTATTGCTCACGCATCTCWACAAACCAATTAACAATATGACGGATATCAATAACGGGCTCATCCACAATGGTGAGGTGTCCTAGGCGTTCCCATTCTTTGATAGGTACTTTTAACTTAACAGTATCCAAAAATCCTTTACGAACGAATGAATGGGATTTCCAAACGTAATCCTCACCGACTTTAAAAAGCAACCCGACTGMAGCAAAGTCTTTGATACTGGCAAAATCCAAACCGCCTACACAKGTTCGGTGCGATAAGTCAGGGAATGGTCTGTTTGTGGCCAAGATATCTTCCCAGCTTGCTACACTTTTTGCCAAGTCCACTTCTGGAAGGTTCATCCGTTTGGTCATAAACTCTTCACGGTTGGACGGATCGTTGACAAGGTCTTTAAATTCTTCCTGAACAATATAAAAAAGCCCTTCGGCATAATCGCTTCTAGGCTCACAAAACATCGGATTCGCTTTTTCCCAAGTGCTTATATCTTCTACTTCCTCAGCATCATCCAATTTACAAATAAACGGGAAAAGAGAATCATTTAATTCTTTTCCTTCAAGGATATTGTTGGTACGCTCTTTCATTTTATCGAGATAGCCTTCCCGAACATAACCATCAGTACCAATAAAAAACTCGCGAGGATTTTTTACTTTTCCTAATCCACTAGAGAATACCCGTACTACTTCATTTGTTTCGTATTGATGAATCTCATCATAAATGACGCAGCCATCTCTTAGACCATCTTTTGTGGAAGCATTGGATGTGCGATATTTGACTACACTCTTTGTGGCATTATTTTTAATTTCTACTTTCGTTTTATAAAACATTTCTTCTAGAATTTCATGTTCTTCAATAGTTTCATACATTTCCATAAAGGATGTTTTCGCCTGGTCTTCCGAGTTTGCTACAATTGAAACATTGTACTTTGGTATACCGTGTAGTTCACTTATGAAAAAATTTGTTAAGGCAGTGATTAAACCGTTCTTACCACCACCCCGCCCCATCATAATTAGGAATTTACGAAAGAAGTTTCTCCCGTTATCTTTGTAAAACAAAAAAGCAAATGCCGCTATAAACATTTGAAAGGGTTCTAAGGGGAAATACCACTTCTCTGTAAACCTCTTAAAATTATTGATTTGCTCTTCATGGAAATATAGATCATCACGTATCAACACGTTTTCTTGTAGATAATCAATTAACATTACCCGTTCTTTATTAAGCTTGATATTACCCGACTCATACAAGTCAATATATTTATCAATGTATTTATTTGAAATCATATAAGGTCACTAGCGCTATGCTTGATCTCCTTTTCACCCTCGAAACCAAATGACTTCTCTATACTCAATAAAGATGCATTAATTTTATTCCGTTCACCAATCAGGGGGTGGGCTTTAGTAAAAGACTGGGATCCATTTTTCGTTGTAACGGATTCGCCCTCTTTGTTGATGATTTTATTAACCCTTCTAAAAGACTTGACCAAATCGATATACCTTTCCACTTTCTCAACTTGAATTAAATCATCCAAATTTATTTTGTTCATTAGCTGTTCTTTGAGTTCCGTGATCCTAACCGCCATGTACCCACCCCCCTAACGTGAAAAATTGATGATAAATCTGGGGAAACGACCCCCTCCCCGGTCCCCGGGTTTTTTTAGATGATTGAAATATTTTGGTGGGGGGAATGTTTGTTAATCCCAGCGTTCATCATCCCATTTTTTCTTTATTTGTTCTCCAAAAACTCGATCGTGCATTTTATTGTGACAGTTTAAGCAAAGTGTCTCCAAGAAATCCAATACCAATGCCAATTGCGGATAGTGTTCAATCTCATACTTATGATGGACGTTGAGTTCCACACTCTTTCGTTCACCCTGCGCCTTGATTGAGTCTACATGCACCCTTCCTTCACGCTTACACTGTTGGCACTCATGGTTGTCTCTATCCAATGCCTGCTGCCTTAGCTGGTTCCAGTCACCTGTTCTATAGAACTTCTTCTTCTGTGCTTCAGTCTTGTACTCGGTCAATGATAGCAACTCCTTATATCATTCACTCTTCATAACAGGTTTTCCTTTATCAAGACCTATGTGATACTCATCTTCCTTTGCAACGTAATCGATAGATAATTAATAGCTGCTTTGCAAATATGAATAGGATTAATTCGGTTAGCTTTATTAGCCATTACTCCACCTTCTTTCTCCAAAATAAAAAATCATCCCATTTTGAGATGATTCAATGATGTGATGGACCATTTAAGCCAGTGTGACCCGTTTCTTTCTCAAACATTCCTGGAAAAGATAATTGTCTCTCGCTAATACAACAGCACGACACAAAAGATTTATATGACTTCTTAGCTACTTTATCTCGCCTGTATTTATTGATAGTAAATAATTCCCTCATCAAATTCATTCATGTTACGGAACCTATATAGGAATAGCCAAGATTGTTTTTTCTATACTTTCCATTTGTTTTTTTAGATTTGTGATTATGTTCGCAACTTCCGTGGCCTCATCCTTATATATAAAACAAATAGGCAACGCAATAGTACCAGGTGCTGGAGGAGGATCTACACAATTATCTGCTATGATTTTCTTATTATCATATATCCGCTGCTGTTTTTCGACCGTATTATCTAGTTTTCCTTTGCATTCTTGAAGCATATCTTTGACTTCTTTATCTCTATCCATTTGATATGTATGCTTTCTCTCCGACATAGCAGTAGCACGAAAAAGACAAACATCGGTGTAAATTCCCAAAGTTAAAATAGCATGTTCATGTTTGTTTTCCATTTCCGTTTCAAATTGTTGTTTGACCAAACCAAGTAAGTCGGCCGAATCTTCTATTATATTGTTAAGCCATTCCTTTTCATCAGCTGTTCCTTTATACTCCTTATAGCGGATATTTAAACCATAAAGAGAACCTTTAAATTGTGAATAAAATACATCATATAACTTTTCATTTAAAAATTCGTCCATTGCCTCTGTTATCTGAGTAATAATGGATAGATTATCTTGTCCATTTATATGCTGCTCCCGTGAACCATAAAATCCTGCTAACTTAAAGATTAATTCAGTGGTTGCTGCCAAGGCTTTCATATATACACCAACGCTAGAACTATCTGGAATAATAGGCATAGGGCCCTCCTTTCATTAAGCTTATCTTATACAAAGGAAGCTGGAATATTCTATTAACAGAATGGGAATTCGTTATTATATTTATGAAACTGGTCTAAATCGATGCTGTTTCCTACAGCAGCTTAATTCTTCTTTTATAATAGGCCTGGATTCAGGTTTACTCTGCTTGCTGCCTCTTCTAAGTTGATTGAATTCCAGAATTTCTGAATATCCGATTTAGATAAATGGTCAGCAAACTTCATCGAGCTCACCCTTCTTTCTCCATAATAAAAAGCGCTCTGTTTTGAGCGCTTCGCTTTTACTGTTTGGTTATTTTCACATTGGTGTAATCGACATCAAAATAATTTGGATATCCACATTCTTGTTTAGGACAATGAACTTTTAGACTCTTTGGTGTTTTATCTTCATTAGCTGTCACTAATGTAGCGCATTCCTTATTGTTAAAATGCGGTATTTTAAAGACAGTGTTTCCCTTTTCCTGATAAAAGTAATACCACATAAAGTCATGCTTACAATCTTGACAAGTAGTCTCCCCTTCAATTAACATGCAAAACACCTCCCTATGTACTACACATTCGACAAATGAAGATAATTTCCTTCAAAATAAAAGCCCCCAATATGATGGGTGCTCATTTTCTTTTTACTTCATATTTTTCTATTTTACTGATTATTTTTTTGTGTTCCAACTCTAATGCATCAAGACATGATTTATAGGACTGTTTAACTTCATTCTCTGTGAAAGTAGAGATGTGGTTTGGAAATAATGAATTATATATAAAATCATAAAGTTTTCTTACAGTTGAATATGTGTGTAGGTTAACAGCTGTTGACTTCTTTAATAAACCATCTTCACTTAGACCTTCGTAAGTGTATTTCATTCTTAGACGCAATGTCGCTTCTGGCCTAGTACCTCTATTTAATAATGCATTTTGTTTTTTAATAAATGAAATGATATCTTCAATATTCATTAATTGTTCGGGCATTTTTTCTTGAAATTCTTTATTTAGTTCGTTTTTAATAGTTAGTCTTACCCCTATTAAAGTCAGTGCCCCTGATATTACCCCACCTATTATTGCGCCCCAAATACTACTTAAAGAACCTATCCATGTTACTTCATTTCCTGCTACAGGGAAATAATGTTTAAACATGAGCCCGTTTATTAGAATAGGTAGACCACCCATACATATTAAAGTAATTATGCCAAATCCCAATGTTGTTTTTTTACCCATTTGATTCATCTCCTTATATCAAAAATTCGACATAGGATGACAGAATCCTTTTAAAAAAAGACGACACCTTTATAAGTACCGCTCCTTTTCTTTTTTCTCTATGTTATTAACTTAAATGAATCCTTCAGAGGGTTTTCTTTATATATTTTCTTTAAAGATTTTCTTTAGGAATTTTGCTCTAATGAAGGAAAAAATTTTAGAGTACTCTAAATGGAGTACTCTAGCGTACTGCATCTGGAGTACTCTGAGCACCGTACCGCAATTGCAGTACGGAACAGGCGTTTGTATGATATTAGGCAATAAAAAAAGCACCCGTTTGGATGCTTCATTTCCACATATTACGCAACACGATTTTCTTATATGTGTTTTCGTAATCATTCATGCATTTTTCTTTTGAATATCCCCCGATTCCAATTCGGTCATAATTAAGCATTAATTCAGCAAAACTTATTTTCACATCTTCTTCAGACATTCCTTTAATATGATCAATGATACTATCTTCTGTTTTCATATATACGCTCCTTTTACTGTCTATCTTTCAATTCGACATAAAAGGATTATTTCCTTTTTATATTGATTCCAAAACTATTCATTTTTAAAATCCGAATGATCGTAGCTGCGTGTCGTATTTATTAGCTTAAAGTCACTTTTATTGTACATAGTGAAGTCAGTAATCTCCTGAACGTATACAGTATCTACATTACTTGTGGCTACTCCTTTCTTTGATGTACTTATCCAGCCGTTACCGTATCTTTTTATTTGCTCTTCCATAAAACTAATTGACCTACCTTTTAATAATAGTTCAGTCTGCCAACCATCAGGAAAAATAAAAGTAGTAATACAGTATTTCAAAATAAAAACCACCTTTCATTTCTTACCTGAATGGTTCTCCTAAAAAACGATAAGTCCTTGTGACAACTTTTTGGATAATCTGAAATTATATATTCACATTTTCTTCACATATCATTGATGATGTGATTTATCTATTAAGTTGAATGGATTTAAGAGTGCAAGGTTTAGGTTAATGGTTGGTAAACTTCATCAAGGTCACCCTTTCATTCCAAAAAATAAAGAGCACCTTCATAGGATGCTCTTACATAAATTAAATGAATGCTTCTTCTAATCTTTTGTAAAGCGATAAGTAAAAATCTTTAATTTCCTTTAAGCAAAGTCTCAAGAAATCTACAACATTCCATTTTGTATCTGTGAATACAAAAGAACCATTATCCCACTTCAATACTTCACCTAGCAAAACCTGATTAATATTTCCTTCAATTTTTGCATTTCGAATTGTAAAGTTTCCAGTTGGAATTCCATTAACTGTGCTGTTAATTACAGTTACAGTAGAACCTTCATCTACTTTAAGAAAACCTCCTACTGAAATTCCTTTATCACTCTTACGGATAGGCTCAGTTAATTGATCATGTTTATTGTCATTTGTCAGTTTACACATGTAGGATAAAAACTTTTTATTGTTGAATCTTCTAAAATCCTGAAGATCTGAAATTATACGTTTAATAAAGACATCTGATAAACCAGGCAAATTCCTTTCAACACTTAGATTAAAAGTGTCCTCATCTTTACCATACGGAAAATAAACATTTTTATTTCTACTGTTTAATTTTTTTTCCCTATTGTTCTGTGGAACAACATATTGAAAGATGTCCTGTGCACAATATTCTAAACTACTGCGGCAGTGTTCCAAAAAGCTTTTTATCTTCGGAACAACTATCGTAGGTTCATCTGTTTCCTTTATGTGCATATCTATTATTTCTTCAATCTGTCCTAACATTTCTTCACTTTCATTAATCAACGCATCACAATACTTTTTCCTCAAACCAATCCACCCCTTTTGCCCTAGAAATTCGACAATAGGGACTAATTTCCTTCTTTATATATAAAAAGAATTCAGAGGGTCTTCTTTATATATTTTCTTTAAAGATTTTCTTTAGGAATCTCGCTCTAATGAAGGAAAAAATTTTATAGTACTCTAATTGGAGTACTCTAGCGTACTGCAATTGGAGTACGGAACATTCGTTTGTATGTGTTAGGACAATAAAAAAGCACCCTCGCAAGGATGCTTAAAGTTGTGTAAAACTCATACACTTGAAATTCCTTTTACTTAAGCTTATTTTCTTACTTAACGCTTCTTCGGCTAATTTTGATATATCGTCACTTGGCATGTTATCAATTTCAACAACTTCAAAACGGGGGCCTTCTGGGAACAAATTACCGTTAAACTCAGTAAACTTTATATATTCAACTTTCACTCTCATTACAATCACTCCTTTTATCAAGAAATTCGACCAAAGGGACTATTTTCCTGCTTATATATTCACTCTAAACTAGGCAAAAGACATTTACACGAACGTTTACTTGTTAGCGAACATATATGGCCTTCATGCCTAGTTTACAAAGAAAATGACACTAAAAAACGCCTACCCAAAGGATAGACGATTATTAAGATATATATTCAACAAAAGAAGGAATGCGTAGCAAACCATTCTTTGTATAATTTCTGAACTTCACCCTACATTTAATCTTGGGATCCAAGTAAATGAATTTATTGTTTTCATCTACAATTAAATCTTGATACTGGCTATAGAATTGCTTTCTTGCTGCAGGAGTGACAAACTCCATTATACCAGCTGGCTTTATTCGGTCATTTTTTTCAATCCCAAGCAGCAATCCAAATTCATCTTTTCGTAATCCGGTTATGACTGCATCAGTGTATTGATAATTAATAACCTTTAACCAATCATGAGATCGTTTATTAATTTGATACTGTGAATTTGCCTTCTTCTGGACGATTCCTTCAAGCCCTTGTTGTTTCACTAAATCGAAATAAGCAGGACTGTTACCATACATCCATCGAACCTTACAAATTAAATCAGTATCTTCCACTATTTTATTAAGCAGCTCTTTCCTCTCAGGTAGAGGTAAATGAGTTACCTTTTGACCATTATAATAAATCACGTCAAACACGCAATATTGTATAACACGCTCTGAATTCTTGGATTGGAACCTTTCCATCATTGCTTCAAAATCAGGCTTACCTTGTCGATCTGTCACGATTATTTCACCATCAAGTATTGTTCCATTCGGAATATCCAATTGGAGCAATTCAGGGAATTTCGATGTGACCTCATTGTTATGACGAGTATATAATCTTATCTGATTATCAAACTTGGAAAGTATCAAACGAATACCATCAAGCTTCAACTCAGTTATGAAATCATCGTCCTCGAAGGGTTGCTCTGTTTTGTGCAAAAGCATTGGAGAAATAAACAAAGTTACCACCTCAAGATAATTGTAGCACTAATATTACAATATTCTCTGAGGTAGATAATGTAAAATCAAAAGGTAAAGAAGACCTAAGCGAGTTAACAGGACTTACGTCTACGCACTACCTTTTCCACCACCTTGTAAAAAGAGCACCCATGAATGGGGTGCTTACATAATATTTATTTTCTTATTCGAAATGGGTTTAATTATCAATCTTTTCAAATTCAAATAATCCAGATTCAGCATTCAAATACCCTTTATAATCAGGTCTAATTTCATTGTTTATCTTAACATAATGTATTACATATTTAATATCCATTTTTTCTTTAGCTTTTATGGGATCTAGACAAAGGCTAGATAATCCTTTATCAGCGACAGAAGGGTAAGACCAACCATCATAGTTGTATATATTGTAAGGGTAAAAGAATTTTGCTATCCTATTTGAAATACGATATTCATACTCCTCTCCCTCATTAATATTTCGTGTAAATTCACTCCTAAGAAATTCTGCGATTATATTGTGTATAGAAGAATACTCACTGTCATGAGCTGAAGGTTCACCGATATTTATTACTCCTATATCTTTTTTTATATCATAAACAATTAACCAGAAACATTGATTCCCTTTGATTTTCACTTCTTTAATCGCTGTTTCCATATTCTCAGCTACATATAATAATGATTCATTCTCATTATTTACGCGCCCCTTTTTAGCGAATTTTTGTGGAGGATTCCAAGCATCACTTTCTTCTTTCATTGTTTCAAAAGAGTTATCTCCACAAATTCTGACCCGATAAAGATTATCGTCTTTATTGATATTACGATAAGTTGACATCATATTTACCATGGAATGATTCATATCCGGTACGGACTTATAAGAAATAACATCATTAATTGCGTAGTGCAAATCTGCTTCACTAACTTCTTTTAAATCTAAGCTTTTTAATTTGGTTATTTTATTCTGGATTATTTCTGGATTGAAAACTTTAATGTATTGTTCACTAGTTGGCATATGTAATCTAGTGCTTAATCTTATGGGTTCACCGTTTAAAAACCTTTCTCTGTTTTGAGATTGTTTTTTTCTTAGTTCTTGTTTTGTTTTATGTTTATATTCTTTCAATCGTTGCTCCTTAGTTCTCTTACCCAACTTTCTACCTCCCTTTTCTTTGTCTTCAAACTTTCGACAGAAAGGGATAAAATCCTTCTATCCTTAAAAAGACGACATCTGCAAGGAATGCCGCTTATCACCAAAATTGGCCTTTCTTATTTTCTTGATAATATAAATTTAACACTTATCCAGCCTAACAACACAATCAATCCCTCTAATTTAGGAAATATTTCTACTTTTTTTCTAAAATTTTGTTATCATTAACCCCATTGAGACTTATATTTAAGGAAAAAGGGTGTATTTTAATGACAAAAAAATCAATATGTGCATTATGTAAAAATGAAAGAGAATTAGAACTTAGTCATATAATCCCTAAATTTGTTTTCAGATACTTAAAAAGAGACTCATTTTCAGGAATAATTAGAAATGCTACAAACCCCAATGTAGCTTTACAAGATGGAGATAAGAAATACTTATTATGTTCAGATTGCGAAGATATATTTAGTGATAACGAGAGAAAGTTCTCGAATAATGTTTTTCTCCCATTTAAAAAGGATGGGGTTGTAAACATAAAATATGATGGGAATTGGCTTTTGCATTTTATAACATCGGTAAATTGGCGAACTTTATTTGAAGATATGCCAAGTTTCGTTGATAATAAAGATGATTCAAACCCATTATTTATGAAGCAATTGAGTTCATTGGAAAAAGCAGAAGTAATTATGAGGCAATTTTTATTAGGAAAAAAATCAAACTTAGGTTCAATAGATACTCATCTTTTCTTTTATGAAAATGTCGAAAAGATGTCACGAGAAATTTTACACTTACGACCACATTCAATGGTCCACGGCGGTGTTTTTGGCTATACTGTCATCAGTACTTCAGGTGGGATTTTTATATTTAATAATTTACTGGGAGTTATTATAGTAACGATAATAAAAGCAGCAAAAAACGAAAAGTGGAAAAATACATTCGTAAAAAATGAATCAGGTAAAATAAAATCCCCCCAAAAAGTCGTCAGTCCTATTTTCGAAGAATTATCTTATATGAATGAACAAAGAGAAAAAGGCATGAAAACCCTGTCCGAGAAGCAACGTAAAAGTATCATAGCTAAAATAGAGAAGAATCCAGAAGCTTTTATGGCAAGTGAATCTTTTAAAAGAATTAATAGAGATAGGAATATCAAGCCTATAGATTAAATAAAAAGCCACTTGATGTGGCTTTTATTTTTTTGTATTCTACATAATACCTAAAAAGATGACACTATGAGTTCCTCCCTTTTCTTAATTACCGATGATATAAATTTAACGTGTCTAATTCCTAACAACACGATTTATTAACGTCATTGTTTCGATTTAATAAATATTACTATTTCATGCCGAACCCCGCTTGAATTTTAGCCAAATCACCCCTCTGAGTTATCTTCAAGACATAGGGAGTATAACTCGCCACCACCTTCTAAACGTTGCTGTATGAAACCTTAAGACCCCTTTTAAAAACGAGTTAAACAATAGCGTTTTTATATCTAACTGTTTGGTCAAAAAAAGGTTTTTTTTAGATTCTTAACCCTGTTTGGTATTTATTTTGCTTGTCCTGAGTAATGCCAATATACCTCATGGTAATCTCCGGATGACTATGATTTAATGCTTCTTGAAGAACGGCAACATCCTTGTACTGATTGTAATGATGATATCCATATGTTTTTCTCAACGAATGGCAGCCAATTCGTTCAAGATCAAATTCATCTGCTATTTCTTGCAATATAATATAAGCCATTCCTCTTGAAATAGGTTTTACTCTTCCTTTTTTGCCTCTTTGCCTACTCTGAAAAAGAAATTCGTTTTTATTTTTCTCTTGAACGAATTGCCGAATGGCTTTTTTAAGTTCGGGGGGCATTTTGACTTCTTTTGTTTTCTTTGTCTTACCTTCTTTTACAAAAACAGAACAGCCTTGAACATCCTTCACTTTCAGTTTTAATATATCGGATATTCTCAAGCCGGTTTGTATGCCCAATAAAAACAGAATATAATTTCGCTCATTTCGCTCTTTTAACATCATCTTAATTTCTTGAATTGTATTCAAATTGCGAATTGGTTGTACAATATTCACCTTGCCTCACCTACTCTTATCTTCTTTTGAGCAAAAAGAAAAAGCACTCCTGGGAATGCCCTTATAATTACCACCTCATTATGCTAATTGCTTAAAAAGATTTTCCCGTTCTTATCAATCACCTGGGAGAATGGCTGGGATTGCAGTAACGGTCGCTGTACAAAATGACAGTCTGTCTTTACAAAGGAATTTCACACTTTGTAGCCCCGTAGCTATCGTTCGCAATACAGCTAGACTCCAGTTGTTCCCCCTAATTAGCCGGCAACCTTCTCAGTCATTCGATACACTCGAGTACACCATTGATATGGGAAAGATGCGTCTCCCATCAGGATATTTACCTGATAAGAAAATAATACCTTCATTAGAAAAATAAAAAGGTACCCATTTTGTCCGATATTTGTTCCGTTTTTGTTCAAATTTTTTTACAAAAAAAACAGCCCTCAAATCATGCCGAGTGCTGTTGCCAAACGATATATAGCTGTCCTTTTTTTCTCATAGAATTTTCCTTTCTTTAAGCCGATCTCCATGTAGATATAAATATCATTCGTCTCCTGAGAAGTTAGATATTTCATTTCAATGATTCTGCTCTCTATAAAATCTAAACTACACTCTAATGCTCTTTCAATCTGTTTTACTTTCAATTCATTTAATCGGTCTTGCTTCCGCACCGAATGAAAGAGATCCACAACACCTGATTCTATCTGTTCTCTTTTATTTTCAATTTGTACTTTTAGAGCACGATAATGTCTAAGCTCCCGAATAGTAAGATTCTGTACTTCCTTTTCATCTATGTCAGAAAAGAATGTAAGTTGCTTGGCATTCATTTTAAATCACTCCTTCAAATATGAAACCCCATTTCTATGTTGATTTTCATGACCATGGTCAATACTGTTTTCTAAGTAATTCAGCCTTATCATATGTGTTGTAAAAATCACCATTTTCACTTCTACCAATTCCCTCTTGCGATCTTCTAGACATTCGATTCGATAAATATCTCTAGTAGAAATTACATTCATGTTCCTAAATAGACTTCATTTAACCTCTCTAGTGTTTATGCTAGAATGTCGTAATTAGATTGATTTGAGATTTAGTGACTTCTGCTGAGAACAGGGGTCATTTTTCATTCCGCCCGTAGTAAATTGAAAACCTAATACTTCAATTAAATAATCTTCCAAACTATTTTCTTAATAGACTTCACCATTGTTTTTATCTATGACAACCATTGTATTTATCTATGACAATTGAATCAACTACTAGAATTTCATTAGCATAATAATCGATCCCAGCATGTTCTGGTTGTACTATTAAATTGGGATAACCAGTTTTTAATGTATGTGTAGTTCCCGAATGGTCGATATCCTTTTTGGCAATTAATTCGCCTCCGATATGCTCATATTTCACACTAATAACAGGTAAATGGATTTCCGTGATAAGCTCGTTCTTTCGATTAAACAATTTGAATACTCCATCATGTTCGATAATGTCAGCCACTACTTCTCCACTGTATACTTTACCAACTGCAAATGTATAAATAAAAGCTTCACCCGCCACTTCGAAAGATTTTATTACCCTCCCCATTTTTTTCACCTCCCTTTGATTTCTTTCTCCGATTTCCATAAGTATGGACGTTTGTGAAGGATCCACTTTTCCGCGGTTTCTCCATCGGTACAATCGGATACTTTTTAATATAGGCAAGCCGCTCTTCTTCAGTCATGACCCAAACTGTAACTTTACTCATGAGACTCACCTCCTTTCAACCGTTCTTCAGCCATAACGATACCTAGTTCAAATAAGGAAGCAATGAAGAAGAATATTTTAAACTTTTTTATCTTTCCTGCTCTTTCTGTCTTGCGGCAAGAATTCTAGGGATTGACGTTTTCATGAAAAACTTTGCTATCTCTCTCATCGTTTCTTCGCTAATATTAGGCGGTTTAACAACTAACTCCTTTACTGTTTGATTCATCAATAGCACCTTCCTCAATATGACTGTTCTAGTTTTTTTATATCCACTTATGCAATTCGTTTAAATTTCCGAAAAAACTCGGATTGCTCTCCAAAAAAAATATGTTCTACTGGAATATTATAGAGGACCTCAATTTTTTCAAGGAATGTTCGAGGCACGTTGGTTGAGTCTTTTTCATATTTAGAGAGGGTATCTTTATTTATCCCAAACAAATTGGCCGCATCAATTAATTTTAAACCCGCATTTACCCTAGCAGCTCTCAAAGTAAGTTTAATCATTTCCATACTATTCACCTCCTACTTTCGACTTAATTAGACTATATTCGAGTTTTTTCGGAGTGTCAAACGAAATTTCCCGAATATTTCATAATTACCCTTATAATATTTCGAGTTTTTTCGGACTAAATCTTGATATTCCGTATTTTATCGGATAAACTAAAATGAAAATAACGAGGTGAAAAAATGATAGATCGTGATCTCCCCCTAAAAAAAGAAATAGCTAATAACATTCAAAAATTAATAAAAGACCGTGGATGGACTCAAATAAAACTTAGTGAACTTTCTGGAATATCTAAAAGTACACTATCAGATTATAAGAATTGTAAAACACTTATCAATCCAGGTAACGTTGAAAAATTATCAGAAGCTTTTGGAGTTCCGAAATCAGAAATTGATCCAAGTTTTAAAACACCCAATATTGATATCGTTCAAGAATATGATAATCAAAAAATTAGTTCGGATTCCATCGAAAAACTTCCTATATGTGGAAATTTCAGTTATGTAAATGGAGTTTTAACTTATGAAGACATTGAAGGATATAAAGACATTCCGAAAAGTTGGTTAGGTAGCGGTAAGCATTTTATGCTAAGGGCAAAAGGAGATAGCATGATTAACGCTCGAATTGAAAACGGAGATTTACTTCTTATTAGACGGCAAGAAACATTCGAGAATGGTGAAATTATGGCAGTACTGGTAGAAGAAGAAGCGTTTTTAAAAAGAGTGTATCGAACAGATAACTCATTGTTCTTACAATCGGAAAACCCAAAATACCCACCAATTATTTTGAATAAAAATTCAAAAGTAAAAATCATAGGGAAATTAAAGACTAATTTTATACAATATTAAATTTCTAACGTTAATATTTTAATATTCAAGGGTGGGCGACGGTCCCCCATCTTTTATAAAGAAGGGATTTTTAGATATGACTGTTGGGATTTACATTCGCGTCAGTACACTAGAACAAGCAAATGAGGGTTATTCTATTGCAGCACAAAGAGAACGTTTAAAAGCCTATTGTATGGCTCAAGGTTGGGATGACTTTAAGTTTTATGTCGACGAAGGTGTATCAGCAAAAGATACGAATCGACCTCAATTATCTCTATTATTGAATCACATTAAGAATGGTTCAATCAGTATGATTCTTGTATATCGTCTAGATCGGTTCACTCGTTCCGTATCAGACTTGTATAACTTGCTTCAAACTTTAGACAAGCATGATTGCACGTTCAAGTCAGCTACAGAAATATACGATACATCAACTGCTATGGGCCGGATGTTCATTGGACTTGTTGCACTATTGGCTCAATGGGAAACAGAAAACTTATCTGAACGCATCAAGATGGCACTTGAAAAGAAAGTAGCCGATGGTGAACGTGTGGGAAATATACCATTTGGCTTTGATCTATCTGAAGACGAGAAACTTGTGAAAAATAATAAATCAGCTATTGTGCTCGATATGATTAAGAAAGTCGAATCCGGAATGTCTGCCAACCAAGTCGCAACATTTCTTAACAAAACTAATAATGATAGAGCGAGGTGGCATACTCAGGGCGTACTTCGAATTTTAAAAAACCCAGCCCTATATGGTGCAACTAGATGGAACGACCAAATTCACGAAAACACTCACGAAGGCATTATATCCAAAACTATGTATTTAAAATTACAGCAAATTTTAAGTGATCGCGCAAAACATCATCGACGGGAAGTTGAAAATACTTACTTATTTCAAGGAGTGTTGATTTGTCCTGAATGCGGAAACCCGCTTTCCGTTAATAGATATATCCGGAAGAAAAAAGATGGTACTGAAAGCCAAGGTGCAGTCTATCGTTGTCAGCTATGTTGGAAAGAACATGGGAAGATGGATACGATTGGTGAATATCGATTTGAGGATGCCTTGAAGGATTATCTGAAAAATTTTGAAATCAAACACCTTGAACCTGTCAAAGATGAATCAGATGTTTCTCTCAATCATGAACAATTATTGCATATCGAAAAGAAACGAGAAAAGTATCAACGAGCTTGGGCATCCGATTTAATGAGTGATGATGAATTTAAGAAGTTAATGAATGAGACTAGAAATGTGTATGAAGAGTTAAAAGCTAAAGTTGAAGAGTCCCCTACTCCAATAGTTGTCGATCTAAATGAATTAAAAAACATAGTAAATAGTTTTAATACCAATTTTTTTTCATTAACTCAAGAAGAAAAAAGAATTTTTATTTCTAACTTTATTAGAAAAATTGAATTTAAAATCATCCCTCAACAACCCAAAAGACCAGATAAATCAAAGAAGGGCAAGGCTTTAATCGTGATTACTAATGTTAATTTTCATTAGTCTTTATAGTACGTTACCAGTTGGTAACGTACTATAAATATTACTAAGTTATTCACGATGTCTTAGCCTGTCTCTCTTATAAAAAGGAGATAAGGATTATGAAAACTCGTATCGATGTAATAGCAAATGAAGTAGCATATAACAACCTTTCAWCTTTCACTGACATTGAAGGGTTAAATAAAATGGTCCGAGTTTATAGCGACCTTATTCGAGCGGCTATTAAGCGCGTCGATGTACAATCACGACTTATTGCATTACTGGAGCTATTAAAACAGCACAGTTGTAAGCAAATCGGTGTGAGC
>NZ_JBFUIB010000011.1:0-44905 GCF_056402095.1 Peribacillus sp. P4_C12 | reverse complement strand
GTGGGGGTTGCTGCGGTAACTCTTTTTTTATTGTGCTAACGTAGCCGTTTAGTTTAACACTCTTTCAACTTACAATAATTGGTGTCAAAGGGGGATATGGAAGAATATGATTGAAGGTAACAACGTAAGAAAGAAGGGTAGAAAAAAATCTTAAAACAAAGGAGAGGTAAACATGAAAGAAAAACAACCAGAAACAAAAGAAATGAATTTAACATCGCTCATGAAAGACTATGCGAACTACAACCTCTGGGCAAATGCCCAATTGATAGATTGGCTGAAAACAAAGCCATCTGAAATAATAGAACAGAAAATACTTTCGAGTTTTCCGAGTATCAAATGGACACTCAAGCATGTTTCTGTTGGTGAGAAATTTTGGTTGGAAGTGTTAAAGCAGGAGTCAACACCGGATATAGGGGTTTTCAGTGAACGATCAAATAAGACTGTCGAAGAAGTGTTTAAAATGATTGTGGACAATTCCAAAGAACTGGCCCTATATGTGAATTCACTTACCGAAAGTTCAATAACAAAAGATTGCCATGTGGAAACTCCATGGTTTAATGAAACCCGTCCAAGATTTGAATATATTCTCCATGTAATGAATCATAGTACCTATCATCGAGGGCAAATTATAACTATTGGACGAAATGTTGGTTTAACCGATGCTCCTATGACAGATTTTAATATTTACAATTTTTTTTGGAAAGTCCGCCACATGAATGCTTCTTAACATATTTAACTATTAACCTGCGGATAACTTATTTTTAAGCTAATGGTGGAGTTAGTTTAACTAAACAAATTAAGGAAGTCGATACTTTAACGTACACTAATCGGCTTTTTTAGGTTGAAAACTTGCTTTCATTGAAGATCCGGCTGCCCTCTGGCCGCTTTTTTTGTTTATGCAACTACCTGAAAATAAACTTTTTAAAAAGGAAAACTCTAAAGAATATAAGTGATTTAATGTAATGTACTTTTTTTAATTCGAAAGAGTATTATGATTGAAAATAGATTGACATTCATTGGTAATGTGTTAATATTTATAAAAATGGAACCGGTACCAAAATTCGCGAATGGATGAATGAAATGGTTAAACGAGAAAATTCAAAAGTTACAATTTACGACGTCGCTAGAGAAGCGGGTGTCTCAAAAACCTCGGTTTCCCGCTATTTAGGGGGGAGATATGATGAGCTCTCTGACAAAACCCGCAAGAAAATCGAGCTGGCAATCAACAAAATGGAGTACCGCCCCAGTACCATGGCCAGGGGGCTTAAAAGCAATAAGAGTTATTTGATTGGAATTATCGTTGCAGACATTAACAATCCATACACGACGGCTATCCTTCGTGGGGCTGAAGATATATGCAGCCAGAACGGTTATAATCTGATGATTTGCAACTCGGATAATAATCCGGTTAAGGAAAGAGGATATTTTGAAATGCTTCTATCCCATCGTATTGATGGGCTCATTATTCATACAACCGGCGGAAATCACGACATGTTAAAACAGATGCAAGACCAGAAGACGCCGATTATCTTGCTGGATCGGAAAGTACCTGATCTTGAAATTGATACTGTAGGATTGGATAATTTTCAGGCCACTTCGCAAGCGGTCAATTATTTGGTCAACCAAAACTATGAACGAATAGCGTTTTTCAGCGAACCAGCAAGCAAAGTAAGTACCCGGTATGAACGGCGGCTATCCTTTCAGCAAACGTTATTGAGCCACGGTCATCCGAGTTCAAAAGATGTTTATGAGGTAAATGTCGACGATTTAAATGATGTAGATTCCAAGCTTCAGCACTTTTTAGATGACTCGGAAGGCAAGGCACGAGTTATATTAACCGCAAATAGTGTGGTGCTATTAAAATTAATTTTGCTTTTACAAGAAAAGAAACTGTCGGTTCCAAAAGATTTAGCAATGATTGGCTTTGATAATCCAGAGTGGAGTACGATTGTTTATTCAGGAATTACAACAATTGAACAGCCTACGTATCAAATCGGGGTGGCTGCTATGGAAATGATATTGCGTCGTATTGACGGGAACGAGTCTCCAGCCCAAACAATGGCGTATCAAGCGAAACTGAACATAAGACAAACAACGCCATATATCCAGAAATAAGTCTTCTAAGAAAGGAAGTCTTATTTCATCACAAAATGGTACCGATACCATTTTGGTGAAAACGCATTCATTAGGAGGAGTAATATGAAAGTCTTTGTATGCATGAATTCAATACCATTAGAAATACTTCAAACACTCGGGCATCTTGAAATCATAAAATCAATCTCAGCCGCTGGAGCAGATGGAATCGAAATCAGAAGAGAGCTATTGGGCCAAGATGATTCATTGAAAGAATTAGGTGCCTTATGCAGAGAGCTTAACTTAGACATTTATTATTCTGCTCCTGAATGTCTGATCGGCCCTCACTATCAAATGGATGAGCAACGTTTTAAGCAACTGGCTAGGGAAGCGGATGAACTGGGAGCTGAATTGCTAAAGCTGCCTCTAGGACACTATCATTTCACGGAAACTGATATGACTCAAGTAAATAAGGTTTTAGTAGAAGAGATGCAAAGCCACAGTGGATTAAAGATTACCATCGAAAACGACCAAACGCTTGAAGGTGGAAATTTAAATCGAATCGCTCATTTTCTGAATCGTTCTGAGAAGTTGGGCATTCCGATTCGATTGACTTTTGATATGGGCAACTGGCTGTACACAGATGAGGTTCCAATGAAGGCTGCACAAGAGTTAGGGAGATATGTTGTCTATGTTCATTTGAAACAGGTGAAGAGGGAGAAAGAGGAATGGATAACTGAGCCGATTTCATTGCCACTGCTGTCTGATGTGAATGAGTTATTAGAAAGGTTTAGTGGTACCTATCCGAGAGCGATTGAATTCCCGGTAACCCTGGAAAATGTAGCAACCTATATTTCACATATGAAAATGGAACAGGGGGTTAACCAATGAGCGAGCTTAAAGTATTAACGATGGGAGAGGCAATGGCGATGTTCATAGCGGATGAGCCGGGGAGCCTTGAAGACTGCTTAAGTTATAAACGTTCTGTGGCGGGGGCGGAAACCAATGTAGCCATTGGCTTGTCAAGGTTAGGAATCAGGACTGCATGGATGAGCAAGGTCGGAAATGACTCATTCGGGCGAATGATTATGAAAACGCTCACAACTGAAGGAGTAGATGTCTCGAATATTTTAGTAGATGAGCTAAATCCAACAGGGTTCCAGCTGAAATCGAAAGTCGAAAAAGGAGATCCGGTCGTTGAATACTTTAGGAAGAATTCAAGCGCCAGTAAGATTTCCCTAGAGGATTTTCCATTAGAACAGCTCCCTTTAACTCAGCACCTGCATTTAACAGGGATACCGCCTGCCATTTCAGGTAGTTTCAGAGATTTGTCGTGGCAAGTGTTGAATCATCTGAAACTAAAGGATGTAACCATATCATTCGATCCAAATCTTCGTCCTACCCTCTGGTCGAATGAGAGGGAGATGATTAACGTCGTCAATCAGTTTGCAGAAAAGGCGGATTGGCTTCTTCCCGGAATTCAGGAGGGGGAAATTCTAACAGGATATAGCAACAAAGAGGATATCGCCAGTTATTATCTAGAACGAGGGGTTAAGCTTGTGGTGATTAAACTGGGGGAAGAAGGAGCCTATCTTGCTACAGAAAATGAAAGGAAACAGGTGCCCGGTTTTACTGTCACGAAAGTGGTTGATACAGTTGGGGCGGGAGACGGGTTTGCTGTTGGGGTAATCAGCGCATTATTGGAAGGGTTGTCATATGAAGAAGCTGTTGTACGAGGAAATGCGATAGGAGCAAAAGCCGTGATGTCTTCTGGAGATCATGAGGGGTTTCCTAATATGGTAGAGCTAGAACACTTTATGAAAAAAGGAGTGCTTCAATCATGAAATCTGCTCAATTACAGGTAGCTTCGAGGAAAAGGTGGATGAGATTAATCCCTTTGGTGTTCATCACATACAGTCTCGCCTATCTCGACCGTGCCAACTATGGATTTGGTGTAGCAGGAGGGATGGGGGAAGACCTCAATATTACAGCAGGAGTATCTTCCTTTCTGGCCGCCTTATTTTTCCTTGGTTATTTCTTTTTCCAAGTTCCTGGCGCACATTACGCGGAAAAGAAAAGTGCAAAGAAACTTATTTTCTGGAGTTTGATTCTCTGGGGAGGACTAGCCACATTAACGGGAATGGCGACAAGTGTGGAGTGGTTATATCCCATTCGCTTCATGCTGGGAGTAGTTGAAAGCGCTGTTATGCCTGCGATGCTCGTTTTCTTAAGCCACTGGTTTTTAAAAGAAGAACGCTCTCGTGCCAATACCTTTTTGATTTTAGGAAATCCAGTTACTGTATTATGGATGTCGATACTTTCCGGTTATTTATTGAAGGCATTTGACTGGAGATGGCTGTTCATAATTGAAGGACTTCCGGCCGTCCTGTGGGCGTTTATCTGGTATAAGCTTGTTAATGACCGCCCAAAAGATGCTAAATGGCTTACGGATCAAGAAAAGAAAAATATGGAGTCTGTCCTTCAAGAAGAACAGGCTGCATTAAAGCCTGTAAAAGATTATCGTGAAGCTTTTAAATCAAAACAGGTCATCGTACTCAGCATCCAATACTTTACGTGGAGCATTGGAGTATATGGGTTTGTTATGTGGCTGCCATCTATTATTAAAAAGGCCTCCCATATGGATATTGTAGCAACGGGCTGGTTATCATCTGGGCCTTACTTGTTAGCTGTTATTTCGATGCTGACATTATCCTATTTTTCAGATAAAACATTAAATCGAAAAACGTTTGTTTGGACATCTCTGCTTGTAGGGGCGGTCGCATTTTTCGGATCCTTCATGATCGGTACATCGAATTTCTGGCTTTCATATGCTCTGTTGGTCATTGCTGGCGGTGCTATGTATGCCCCTTATGGCCCTTTCTTTGCCATCATTCCTGAAATTCTTCCGCGGAATGTGGCTGGAGGAGCAATGGCCCTAATTAATAGTATGGGGGCGCTTGGTTCATTTGTAGGTGCCTATTTTGTTGGATATTTGAACGGCTTAACTGGAGGGCCAGGAGCATCCTATATTTTTATGGCCGGTTCCTTATTGATTTCAGCTCTGCTCACATTGACGGTTAAAAAGCCAGTGGTTGCATCAGTCGAGCAAAGGGAGGTAGTTTCGTCATGATCATTCAGCTAGCACTGGACCGCATGAACATGAAGGAAGCCATTGAAATGGCTCGAACCGTGGAATCCTCTATTGATTGGATAGAAGTAGGAACTTCTCTTATTAAAGAGTTTGGAGCGACTAGTATTAAAAAAATGAAAAATCAATTTCCGGATAAAAAAATCGTTGCAGACATGAAGACGATGGACAATGCGGCTTACGAAATGGATTTATGTTTTCAGGAGGGTGCAGATGTTGCTACGGTGATGGGAGCTRCACCCGATGTAACCATACAAAAATGCCTGGAAAAAGCGAGTGAATACAAAGGGCAGATCATGATTGATTTATTGAATGTATCTGATTCCCGGTTTGAACAATTACAGATATACAATCAGGCAGTGTTTTGTGAGCATGTAAGTAAGGATAGCCAGGAGATCGCTGATCATGCCGTCGCCAAAATGAGGAAGCAGGATGGATTAATAAGAGCAGTAGCAGGGGGGATTACACTTGCATCCTTGCCAGAAATGATCAGGCAGGGTCCAGATGTTATTATTATTGGCTCGGCGATTACAAAAGCAAAAGATCCTGCAGAAGCTGCCCGTCTGTTTAAGGAAACGATAAATATGGTGAAAGGTGTGAATGAAGTTTGAAAAAGGAAATCTCGATTATTTTAGAAGAAGTGAACGGTGTTTTTAACAAAATGGATGTAGGAGCAACGGAATTGCTCCTACAGCAGCTACAGCCTGCTACTAGAGTTTTTATTGTAGGTGAAGGACGATCGGGCTTTATGGCTAAAGCCTTTGCGATGCGACTGATGCATCTTGGCTTAAACGTTTTTGTAGTCGGGGAAACGATTACACCTTCTCTTGCGAAAGGAGATCTAATCATAGCCATTAGCGGGAGTGGTTCTACGAATAGTGTGATTTCCGTTGCTGCAAAAGGCAGAGACATCGGATGCAAGGTGTTTTCCATTACTACGAATAATCAATCGGATTTAGCGAATGTTTCTAATGAGGTTCTGGTGATTCCGGCTGCAACGAAAAATCGTTTAAACCATGAAACGAAAAGTGTCCAGCCTTTAAGTTCATTATTTGATCAGTGCGTACATGTTTTGTGTGATGCAGTATGTCTAAATTATTCATTAAGCCAGTCTATAAGCCATGAACTAACTTATTCCAAGCATAGTAATGTAGAGTAGAGTGTAATTTCAAGGCTGGCCCCTTCATTAGAAGGCCAGCCATCATACATAATTCTTCCATGTTTAGACATCCTATACATTGGAGGTGAAAAACTTGGATAATTCAGATTCTAAAAAAGTCGAACAGAATAATAAAAATAAGCAAAGTAGTAAAGTCGGAAGTCTTGAATATACCACAGAACAACTAATGAACGGGATGAATGGAATTCAAGAAGCATATCTCACTAATATGGATGATGATGATGAAAAAGAAACACCTAATAAATAATGATTGTAAGTAAGCATAGCTATATAGTTATGCTTACTTAATTTTGTTCTTCTTTGTATGGAATCCTCCGAAATCCAAAGCGAATACGTACACTAGCTTATTGGAAATAAGCTGATACTACCAAGCTAATAAAAAATTATTATGACTCGTTAATGAGAGGTTCCGATTAGATTCGGAACCTTTTTTTAGCTTTAAGGGGAACCTTCTAATTAAGAAGGATAAAACTTCGCCAATAGAGAATGTATTAGTAACAAAAATCACAGGGGAAATGTGCCAAAAAGGGAGTGGAGAATAGTGAGTTTTTCTTTAAATGAGGAAGATAAAATAATGGAATTCCTTGTGCAAAACAAAAGTGAGGTTGAGGATCAGCTTTTGTCGGAAGCAGTCAATGTCAGAGAGAAAATTGAAGAAATCTTGTTGATTGGAAATGTCGACCTTTTGAATAATGCACATAGGCTGATCCGTTATATCGTGGAGCAGAATGAGGATGATATGATTGCCTTTGCCGAAAAAGAAGGAGTAGTCTGGGCAACTTATTCCTTAACTCTCTCATTCAAATTGGAATGGATCCAAGCTATCCGAAGAACACTGTGGAATTTTCTTTATGAATTTGAGAAATTAAAAGATGTGTTTAACGATTCGAAAGTCTTTTTCGATTTAGAGAAAAAAGTGAACGAAAAGGTTGATATTTTCCTTAAATCTTTTTTTATCAGTTATTCTGATTATAAAGACAAATTGATTCTAGCTCAGCAAAACTTGGTAGAAAATCTATCTGTTCCTATCATCCCAATCACTCCCTCTACCTGCGTTCTTCCGTTAATTGGATCGATCGATGAATCGCGTATGCGTATAATCGAGGAAAAGGTATTGATGGAAATAGGTAAACTGAAGATTCAAATCTTGATCCTGGATTTATCTGGTATTATTGAAATGGAGGTTGAGATCATTAATCAATTAATGAAGATTCTCGATGGGACCTCAATGATGGGGTGTAAAGCTGTGATTACTGGATTACGCCCAGAAATTGTTACAAAAATGATTCGTGCAGGGCTTTGTTTCGATAATAAAGCAGAGATAAAGGGAACGCTACAGCAGGCCTTAAGGGATTATATGGTTGTGAGTTAAATCGTAACAGTTAAAGGTCGCCATGTAGTGGTGACTTTTTTTTGTGGGTAATATGGAATATAAAGGGAGGTTCTTTATTGCTTTTGTCGAACTGAAGTAAGTAGAAATAAATAGGAAGGAGGTATAACACATAATGTATTGCAATGTGTACTGCAAGGAAGGGAACAGTTTGGGTACTGAGCAAATCCAAGCTGTGAAAATTAACTATTGTTCAGTTGGCAGCTTTAGTTTATAAAGGAGAAACTACATCCGTTAACCTAATTCAAGAGTATATAATGAGAATTGTTAAATACAATAAAAATGGGCCAACGCTTAATTCTATTTTAGAATTAAGCCCCAGATATAATATACATAACCGAATGACTGGATTTAGAACAAAAAGCCTCGGCACTTTGTAGGAAATTATTGATAGAACCCGCCTAGGCTAAATAATTAATGAAAGGTATGGAAGATGATATTGTGACAGTCTTGCCGCGCAATAACCTGGATAGATTAGTAATTCTAGAACAAATGTGGGCCAATATTGTCACGCACGATGGCATGCCTGAGAAAGATAGCATGACCAGCTTACTATTGAAATGAAGAAAGGAAAATTAACAATGAATAGAAATGCATTATTCCAACTCTCTTTGGCCATGACCATATTTGGAACTGTCGGTTTTTTCTCTGAACTCACAGGCCTTCCGGCAATGGAACTGGTTTTTGTTCGTTGCATTTGTGCTGCAGTATTCTTATGTACTGCTTGGGTATTGACAGGGAATTATAAGAAAGAGATATGGAATTTCAAAGAGACACCTTTGATCATCCTCTGCGGGGGAACCAACTTATTAAACTGGATATTCCTCTTTAAATCGTTTGAATTGATATCCGTGACGATTGCTATTTCACTTTATCATTTAGCTCCTATGATTGTTCTTATTATAGGGAGCTTCATCTTTAGAGAGAAATTGACATTGTTCTCTATCGTAGCAATCTTTCTATGTTTCATAGGAACATTATTTATTATGGGAACAGATGGGTTCCGGTCATCATCTCCTGAATGGGAAGGAATTATATATGGAGTGCTTGCGGCGCTTTTCTATGCAGCTACAATGATTTTAGGAAAGAGCATTACAAAGACAAGTGTGTATGCCACCACTTCTCTTCAAATGTTTATAGGTATTCTATTACTAGTTCCGTTTATTGATTTTTCAACCTACACAGTCCTACATTCAGCGGAGTGGTTTTATGCCATTTTCACTGGTATCGTTCATACAGGAGTTGTGTACCTTTTGTTTTTTAATAGTATTCGTCACTTGCCTACAAACATAGTCTCTTTTATGATTTTTGTAGACCCGTTTGTTGCTATACTTTTAGATATCTTGATTACTGGATTTCATCCAGATTTGCTTCAATGCCTTGGAATTTTATTAATCTTCAGCGGATTGTTTTATGTACTTAAGGCTCCTAAAACCCTTACAGAATCCGAAAACAAGGTTATGTAGAAGAGTAGGGCAGACACTGTATGATTAGAGTGCAATTGAAGATAGTCACCACACAGTCATTATAGTGAGTTGCAAAAGCAGGTATTATTTAACGTAATTTCAAAAAATAAACAAATTATTCAATTGAATACAATAGGTGGTAAAAAATGTTTTACAAGAAATTGTTCTTAATTAGTTTGGCTGTGACTACTGTTGCAGCATTCGTGTTACCACAAATTGGCGATGGATACGGGATACCTTTGAATTGGATAAACTATAAAGGTGATGGAGAGGTCACAAATATTCTACAAATATTTCAGTATAAGATTTTTAAACACACACAGATTAAATTAGGTTTACTTGTACTAAATACTCTCATGCTATTTGCAGTTTTAAGTATAATATTTAAAATATATACGAAAATGGACAAAGCAAGGTAGGAAGTGTATAACATCGAATGCCGAAACTAATTTTAAAAGTCTAAATTGGAAACTTCCTTTAATAGAAAGGGGTTTTATAAGATGAAAGTAAAGTAGCAATATCACTTTTTCATACCATTTTTTGTGTACTGGATATTCTTCTTATTAAGGTTATACCTGCAATATTTATTCTATTTACTATGTAGTAAAACTTCACAGAAATGATAGTACTATAAAAGGTTAATCAAATCGTAAAATTAGTTTAATTAACCTTTTCATTTATAAAAAATCATGTAATTATATATACTTGATGATTAATCTTAGTATAAACACCAACTCAAAGTTCTAATTTCCAATCGACCTATCCTCACTTCTACAGCTGTGCTTAGTATGCTTCTTACGGTTAAGCACACATTCCCAATAAGGTACAAGTACTCTAATTTCGGTACTTTCTTATTGGGAATGAAGTTTTGGTTGGCGGTATGTAAAGTATGGATAGTTGATTAAGGAAAAGTCATCAATGTAAATAATTTATTAAAATTTAATCATTATCTAATCGTTAGGTATGATGATTGGTACTAAAGTAACTTATCTTAAATCTTGGAGGGGGAGTATGGTTAAATTTAGAATGGCCACAGCAAAAGACCTAAATGAAATTGTACAAATGCTTGCGGACGATGAATTGGGGAGGACGAGAGAACGTTACGAAAATCCCCTTCCAGAAAGCTATCTAAAAGCATTTGAATCAATTGATTCAGACCTGAATAATGAATTGATTGTTGCGTGCCTTGGTGAAGAAATTGTTGGTGTTCAACAGATTACTTTTACTCCATATATTACACATCAAGGTGGTTGGAGAGCTACTATCGAAGGGGTTCGAACGGCATCTACAGAACGGGGAAAAGGGATAGGAACCAAATTAATCCTATGGGCAATCGAGCGTGCAAAAGAGCGTGACTGTCATATTATTCAGCTAACAACTGATAAAAAGCGCGAAGAAGCGCTGCATTTTTATGAACGTTTAGGATTTAAAGCGACTCATGAGGGTCTAAAAATGAAGCTTTAATTTAACTAATGGGACAATTTTTCAATAAAGAAGGTACGAACGTTTACTCTTTGTTAAGATCAATTTAGTAGAGGACGCAAATAAAGTTATCGCAGCCTACGGCAACTAGTAGAACCTTTTATTTGAGGGAGATTTATGAAAAAATCATATTGTTCTTGAACTAACGGGTGCTTTACTTTAAAATCGGAGCTGTCATTGCGATAGCTTTTTTTGTTGTTTGAAGTGTTTTTTGAAGTTCCATTTGGATATGGAAGTCTCAAGTGAGTTTCTAAACCGTTCGTAAAAGTACATCTTAGCGAATTTTGGAAAAGAATTTTTACTCTAGAACAGATGAAGAATCTGATGGATCCGGATGATGTGGCAGATATCAATTGTAGAAAGGTCACAGCCTAGAAAATATTTAATTGTAGAAGAAGTAGTAATTAAAACTATATGGGTGAGGATATTCGTATAGACAGTTATCTGTCGATTACTAATTATATGGAGAGAATAATAAGTGTGGTAGAAAAGAACATTTGCTAATGTTATCTGCAATAGACTTGGCAAATCACAGCTTGGAAGGCATACAGAGGATTATCAAAGAAGCTTTTAAATAAAGCGGAATAGAAACAAGTTTTTCTAATGATACGTAATAATTTTGGAGGAAATACAAATGAAGACGATTTTTATTAACGGTACCTTTTTTACCATGGACAAGGAAAATCAAATCTTTGAAAACGGCATGATGATTGTGCAAGATCAACTCATATCCTACATCGGACCGCATTCTGAAGAGCAATTGGCAGATGCAGATCAAGTGGTCAACCTTGGCGGAAAATGGATTATGCCAGGCCTTGTGAATACTCATTCGCATATTGTGATGACCCTTTTACGAGGGATCGGAGACGACATGTTGCTGAAGCCCTGGTTGGAAACGAAAATATGGCCGATTGAGAGCCAGTTTACAACAGAAATCGCCTCTGTAAGTACTCAGCTTGGCATTTTGGAAATGTTAAAATCAGGAACAACTACATTTTCGGATATGTTTAATCCTAATGGAATAGATGCGGGTGCTGTTATGGAGACGATAGGCGAAACAGGAATGCGCGGAGCCTTTTCCTACACGATTTTTAGCTTAGGTACGGAAAAAGAACAAAAAGCGAATCTCGTGGGGGCTGAGCAGTTTTCTAAAAACTATAAAACGTTTGCCGATGGCCGCCTGACTACCATGGTCGCGCCACATAGCCCGTATGCTTGTACGCCTGAGGCGATTGTTGAGAGTGCACGGATTGCTAAAGAGAATGATTTGATGGTGCACATTCACGTTTCGGAAACGGATTTTGAGATTCTGGACATTGAAAAGCGATACGGATTTCGTCCTGTCGAGCACCTTCGCCGTTTAGGTCTCTTCGATCAACCAACCGTGATGGCCCATGGAGTGGTTCTCAACGATGAAGAGCGAGCGATATTAAAACAGCATGATGTAAGGGTTGCCCATAATCCAATTAGTAATTTGAAGCTGGGATCTGGGATTGCAGATATTGTCAGTCTTTTGGACGCCGGGATTAAAGTAGGGGTTGCAACAGATGGCGTAGCTTCCAATAACAACTTCGATATGTTCGAGGAAATGAGAACGGCTGCATTGCTTCAAAAAGGCATTTATAAAGATGCCACCAAATTCCCTGCTCAAACGGCACTGGCTATGGCAACAAGAATGGGAGCCGAAGCGATTGGCATGGGCCATACGGGTTCTTTGGAAGTAGATAAAAAAGCAGATTTCATTTCTATTTATCCTTATAATAAAGAGCATCTACAACCGCTTAGTGAAGCGTATTCGCATTTGCTTTATGCGGCACGCGGAAATGATGTATGTGATGTATACATTGATGGCAAGATGGTTGTGAAAGACGGCTGCAGCTTAACGATTGATGAAGAAAAAGTAATTGCCGAAGTGAATCGATTGCAGGGTACCCTTTCACGATAAACTAAAAAAAACCTGTAATTACCATGATGTTCAGTTTATTAAAAGTTTTATTTACCGGATATCTGATACCATATTGGAAGGGAAGTAAGATTTTAACGAACTTAAACTGATCAAAATGAACAAACGGTTGCTTTATTTCGGTAAAGGAGGTTGCTGAGGCAGCCTCTTTTCAAATGCAACTAAAGGGGTTCGCTTTAAAAAAACTATACCTCGAATAGATTGGTTGTTAGAATTTAACTAATGTTAAAGGAGGTAATGACTTGAATACCGAGCAAAAATTATTTGATGCAGTTACTAACTTAATAGAAAAAAGATACCCCGAAGGTTGGGGTGGAGCAGCAGCAATGGCTTTAGAAGACGGTTCAATACTTACAAGTGTCGCTCCTGATATAATAAACGATTCGACAAATCTGTGTATGGAAACAGGAGCTATTTTAGAGGCTCATAAATTGAATAAAAAGATTACGCATTCGATATGTGTAGTTCGTGATGATGAGAAGTCAGAGTTTAAAGTGCTTTCTCCTTGTGGAATTTGCCAAGAAAGACTATTTAATTGGGGTCCAACAGTTAAAGTAGCTGTTACTTTACCCGGACGAGACCTAACTTTTAAAACATTATCAGAAGTACAACCGTATCACTGGACAGCAGCTTATGAAGAATACAAAGAAAAATGGAATGGCAAATAAACACATATTCCCTCTAATGGAGCAATGGTTCTTTAAAGATCGTATGAAACAAAGGTAAGTTCAACGAGGATAATAAAATAACCTCAGTGTTAATAGACTAGTACTGCAGTGGTTATATACAATGCAATATGGTTAGAAATTCGTATCCAGATAGATCTGAAAAAGAGTGGCTTTCCGGCAGAATTCTTTGATACCTCGTTGTATATGCATTAAAATAGTTTAAAGTAGAGGAGAGGTGAAAGAAATGACCGAAAAGGTTTCAAGTATAATGTGGTTCAGTCTTGCATTACAAGCTCTACTTGTTCTTGCAGATCATGAGGGATTATGTAACAGTAGTAAGTTGGCAACAAAGCTTAACTCGGAGTCTGGTTTTCTTAGAAAAATATTAAGTAATTTAGTAAAAGCAGGGCTGATTCAAGCTAAGGAAGGTAGGGATGGTGGATATTCACTTGCCAAAGATCCTGATCAAATCATACTTGCCGATATTTACTCTGCAATAAAATCTGAACCTTTTGCAAAAGGCTTCCTTGATGTGAATGATAAAAAATGCTTTCAACCATCTTCTCGTGATGCTTTATGCGGCTTGAAAAATGAGATGGAGAGCTGGATTATACAAGGTCTTGAACAAAAGACGATTGCTGACTTACTATCAAAATCATAATGTAAAAAACGAAACTAATAGGGTTTCGTCTTTTATAAACTGTATTTGACATAAGAACAGTATTTGGTATATACTGTTCTTGTAATAAACGCAGTTAAATGGAGGTCATTATATATGACAAAAAATACAATGAGCAAAGAAGAGTACCTAACTAAATCAAATGAAATAAATACATCACTTGAAAAGCCAAAGGTACTTACTGATACAGACTTTATTACGATAGCGAAAGAACGGAGATCAGTTCGCCAATATGATGCAGAATACGTGATGACTGAAGAAGAAATTCGTGAAATCCTGGATATTGCGATTCAAGCACCGTCTTCTTCTAATTTACAACCATGGAGATTCCTTGTAATACAAGATAAGCAAACCCAACAAGAATTGCTACCCATCGCACATAACCAACAACAAATTGTTGATGCCTCTGCTGTCATTGCAGTTTTAGCTGATATTGAAGGTTACAAAAATGCTGAACGAATTTATGGTGAATTAGTTAATAAAGGAATTATGAAGAATGAAATCAAAGAGCCATATGTAGCTTCAATTATGCATAATTATGGTAACTTTTCTGCTGAAAAAGCTTTAAGTGTAGCAATGATTGACGGTGGCTTAGTTTCCATGCAGATCATGTTAGCTGCAAAAGCAAAAGGATACGATACAGTCCCTATGGGAGGGTTCGATGAAAACAAATTTGTGGATGCATTCAATGTACCGGAAAACTTCAAACCTGTCATGTTAATCTCCATTGGAAAAGGAATGAAAGCAGGATTTGAAAAAGTACGTTTACCACTTGATACTTTAATAACTTGGAATAAATACTAAGGTTTAATAATATACGGGTTCTGGAGCACAGATTGCATTCATTGTAATTTTTGCTTCAGAGCCCTTTTTGCGATGAACATCCAATTGGTTGCATGTTCATTATTTAATAGACTGATCAATTAAAATAAAATTTGAACGTTTGTAAATGAATTTTATTTTTCTTAGTTATTCTGGAGACTTTATTTAAAGCTGCTAACCATATTTCGTTTGAAATGTGGCTGAATGGTTTTTAAAAACAGATTTGAAAATACTATAAAACTTATTGTATAAAAAGGCAGGACTAAAATATTTCAGTTCTTAGTAAAATACTTCATTTTCTATCTCCATCTTGAAACATTCGTGAGATCGATTTAATCGCACCAAAATGCATTCCCTCATGGTATAAGCAAAAGGTTAGTAATTCTTCTACTGATGATAAAGTAAGACCTGTAGATGTTGTGTATGGTTGTTCTAACGTTGTGTTCAACCGAAATTCCAATGCTTGCTCAACCCGGTTGACTTGATTATCGAGCAATTGGATTAAGTCATAGATCGCGGGTGATTTTTGTTCTCCCCATTCACTTGGTTTAGTACCAGTAGAGAATAATTCCGTAAAGTGATTCGGCATTGTCATTTTTTCTCCAATAATATCAAAGGCGAACCTTTCTTGTACAACATATATATGTCCTAGGTTCCATTTGATATTATTATTGAATCCTACTGGAATGAAAAGTGATGTCTCATCATTCATATTTGCCACGTACCTAATAGTGTTTTCCCGAACAAACTTTAATTGTTTGAAGATGTAGTTTTTCATACTTTTTCCTCCCCAATAATAAAAGTCAAATCCAAAACGTTGGATATTCCCGGTTGCTGCGCAAATTATTGATGATTAGTGCAAAGAAAACGATCACGATAGAGCCAATTAAAACAGGCGTAATTAAATAACTCCAACTGTATGCGCCCAGCATAACAACGAGAGGGTCGGCTCCTGCTGGTGGATGCGTTGTTTTTGTTAGCATCATCACCGCAATTGCTAAGCCTACAGCTAAGCCAATTGCCCAAGGTTCATCACCAAAAAGATGATATATAGCTAAACCCACAAATGTAGAAACAAAATGGCCACCAATAATATTTCGTGGCTGTGATAATGGCGCGTTCCAAACACCAAATGCCAGTACACAGCTTGCACCAAATGGAGCCATTAACCACATGGCAGATGTCATATTTGTTAAATAAACTAGAACGAAAATGGTTAAAAATCCACCAATCAAACCTGTTACTGAGTCCTTTGCATTAACCTGTAATGGACTTCTCCCTTTTCCTTTCATTTTAGATAAATATCGTACATTAAATAAATGTTTTTCTTCTCGGCTTGCTATTTTTGTACTGTCCATCATTCACGCTCCTTTTATTCATATTTCACTTTACACGAAATAAACTAACCCGTCAAAGTATTTTTTAATGGTTAGTTAAAGTGTGTGAAAAAAAGAACCAACTCTGAAATAAGTTGGCTCTTCATTCATCATCAGACTTCCGGTGTTGAAAGCGGGCTACCTTTTTTCTGTTGCCACATATTTTCATTGAACACCATTTACGTCTTCCACTTTCATCAATATATAAAAGTACGCAGTCCGGATTAGAGCATCTCTTGAGGGAGGGAAGTTTGTTTGTTTCAATTAACGTTAAAGCGTCAAAGGCAATTAGAGACAAAAGAACATCCTCTATCTCTCCAATAGGTGAGGGTATCAGTTTTTGATTTATTAATTTATAGATGAATGGCGCTTTTTCAATCTTATTTTCTAAAAAAGAGATAAATTCATCTGGAATTGATTGTCCATCTGCTATTAATTCAAATCGCTCTCTTAAAACAGCACGCATTTCTAGAATACATAAAAATACTTGTCCGATTCTTTCTTCAATCTTTAAGAATAACCGATCATCCCAAAATGCGTTTTCCACTTTTATTACATGAAGCCACTCCAGCACATCTCTTTCCAAGAGCAATAAATCGTGCCGCTGTCCACGTTTTACTAGTTCTGTGTTCACTAAATCAAGAGAAAGATTTCCTGATATAAGTGGAAATTTATTTGTTTTAGTCATTACGTTTATCTCTCATTTCACCTTTTATTCTAACCATAAAAAAACTCATTAATAGGTTATATAATTATTATAACCTAATTTAACACAATAAAAGGTATGGTTTTCTTAAACTAAAGGATGTTTTACTTAAATAATGAGGGCTGTTGCAGCAGCCTTTTTTTGTTGTGTTCCATTAACTAGGAATGAAAGTTTTTAAAGGTAAAAATAACCTTTTGTGATAAAATAAGTATAATTAGATTTTTGGGAAAATAGAAAGGGATGAATAAATGAAAAAAAAATTAGGTATTTTAACTTCAATATTTATACTATTTGTCGGATATTTTTTATTCATAAAGCCCTATAAAAATAAAACGAAGCCTATAGAAGATTTTATTCAAGTGAATCCAACAGTGAAGGTAATTACGGATGAAATGATATTTATAATGGACAATAAGCAAGATAATTTACATGATATTGATTTAAATAATGAAGAAGAAATAAGTAAATTAGCAAGAAAAGAATACGAGCAAAATAATAATGAAGAAATAATTTTTAATATGGAAGAACATTAGAAAAATATGGAGTAGATTAGATAACAAATATTTATGGTCTATTAGATCGTTCAAATCGAAGGTATTTCCTTTTTTTTGAAATGTTCATTTTGCAGGTATTTTTGCGGGCTTTCGGACAAGCTATCATTAGCCTTTCCACAATAGGTTAAATATAAGTCGCAGAAGTTCAACCCAAATAATAAAGGGGAGATTAATGATGGGTAAAAAAAACCGTAACCGCGTCAATGCACCGAAAAAAAATAATCATATTCCTGAAGAAGCCATTATAGCCGAACAAGAAGCACATGGTGAAGAATTTTCTCCGAAAAAACGAAAAAATGGTCCTGGTTCCAATACTGAATGATAGAGGAGAGTTTCTCTCTATCCTTTCTTACATTTTCCAACAACCGTTATGCCTTTAGGGCATAGCGGTATTTTTTGTAATGATTAAAAAGGTACCATGTGGTTAGTCTAGTAAAAGAACTAATTGAAAAGTTCTCTTTCAAGGTAGTGACTTTCTTGCTATCAGAGGCTTCATTCGATATCGTAAAGAAGGAACAACGTTTGAAGGGAGAAATGAAAATGAAGGCACTTGTCTTTGATAATTTTGGTGGACCAGAAGTCCTATCTATAAGAGAAATTGAGGAACCTAAACATTCAAAATCAGAAGTAATTGTTCGAATGAAAGCAATCGGCTTGAATTTTGCTGATGTATATAGAAGGAAAGGGAATTATCACTTAGTGGGTAATCCGCCATTTATTCTAGGTTATGAAGGTGCAGGAGTCATTGAATATGTTGGAGAAGATGTTCATTGTGTGAAAGTTGGCGATCGTGTCGGGTTTGCTGATGTTCCCCATGCCAACGCTGAACTAGTTTCTGTTTCTGCTGATAAGCTGTTACCGCTTCCTGATGGCATTTCTTTTGAAACTGCCGCTTCAGTTTTACTTCAAGGATTAACTGCCCAATATTTGACTCAAGACAGTTATTCAGTTAAAGAAGGAGAGACCGTCCTTGTTCATGCTGCTGCAGGTGGAGTCGGGCAATTACTGACACAAATAATCAAGATGAAGGGTGGTCAAGTTATTGGCTTAACCTCATCAAATGACAAAGCAACTGTAGCAAAACAAGCTGGTGCGGATCATGTTTTTCTTTATGAGTCAGAATGGGTAAAATCCATTAAGGATGTAACGAATGGACAAGGTGTTGATCTTGTTTATGAATCAGTTGGGAAAACTTTGCTAGACAGTTTCGAAGCAACTAAGATTAGAGGGACTGTCGTATTCTTTGGAATGGCAGGTGGGGATCCAGAGAAAATCGATCCTAGAATGTTAATGGATACTTCAAAAGCATTAATAGGAGGAGATCTCTGGAATGTATTAACTTCTCATGATGAACGGAAAAAAAGAGCAGCAGAGTTGTTTGAATGGATCATGTCTAAGAAGATCCTAATCGAAGAACCGACTCTCTTTTCCTTAGAAGACGGGGCAGACGCACATAGACTTCTAGAAAGCCGTAAAAGTACTGGGAAAATATTATTAATACCATAAAGTATTCGAGGGCTAGCTTATTTATAGGTAGTCCTCGAATACTTCTTTTTAGGCTGCTTCCATTCATTCTTTATTAATTCGTAAAGGGTTCGGCGATTCATCTCCTTATTAATAATGATATTCAGAATCTTTTTCAGTTCCTTTTTACAGACCATTTCTTTAGACCCTTAGATAAATTATTAATGGAAACCCTTACTATCACAGGGCTGGGCCCCTACTTTAAAAACAAACTGCCGACTATAACCGCTATTAACAAGGCGAACTTGCAACCTACATATTGAAAGGTAAAACCCACAGTAAGTTATTCACAATCTACAAATGGAAATCTGCAATTCACAGACTGCATTTATTATCCACAGAACCCGATGAGGGCAAAAAAAAGAGAACTGGTCAGCTCTCATGATGATTTTAAAAAAGTGATAGAACCATTAATAAAAAAGGGCAGGGGAAAACACACTGAACGAATACATTCAGTGTGAATGTTAGGAAGATGATATAGAGAGTACGTCGAGACGCTCCTTTTGAATAGCAAAGTAGGATTGAATGGTTGCCTTTTTCATTGTGAGGGAAGAATTTTGACTGGATGGAGGAACCGCATGATTGCCGAACTTGCGGATTAGTGTCATCAGCTTGTCCAACTTATCATATGTATCGTTTCTAAGGTCCGTTATAAATTCGGATGCGGTACGTTTATTATCTCTGGTCTTTTTCCTTATCCCTTCTTCGCCTTCTTCTGTCACTGTCTTCACGCGGGAGATGAGCCACTCCTCGCACCAGTTGTTCAGCACATTGTGGATGAAATCGGCTTGCTTGAGCTTGACGCGAATGGGTTCGATATGTTGATCTACTTCCAGATAATTCACTTCCCGGCCTAGAGCCTTCTCGGAGATGCTTTTATGAAAGTGGTCACGGTCAAGAAGGCTTTTGATCGATTCTGCTTGGTGAGAATACTTTGCCATCTGTTCTAACGTTTCATGGTAAATAATTGTACTTAAATAAGCGGATGCCTGTTTAGGAGCCGCAAGTAGGTGTTTATTGGCAGGAAGAGCCAGACCGAGTTTTTTAAGAGAATAGGTATAGACGAACCGTGCTAGCTTCAGCAGTTCATGTTGTATATCCATAGAAATGCCTGATTTTTTCACATCTTGAAGAAACGAACGGAAAATGTATCTGCCGACTCGTTCCAATTCCATACATACAGAATCACTGATATGTCCAAGAAAGCCCGTGTTAAAAATCGTTCTGCGTAAAAATGCTCGTTCTGCCCGATTTTCCATATACTGCTCCAGCATTCCTTCATTGAAGGTAAACACAACAGCCTCTTTTTTTGAAAAAGCCTTGCTTGCGAAAGAAATTGTCACTAAATTACCTAAAGTCTTATGGACTGTATCTATTGCATCTAATAAACGCTGCCTCGTGAAAAGTGAGCTGGAATCGGGAACGATTTCACTATAATCAAATAATACTTCTTCGGACTTCGTAACCGACATTCGAAAAGCACCCATCAGCAACAGCCGCTTTGCATGTATTGTTAAGTTTTTGAAAGCCTCACTGTAAAAGAAACGGTATTTCTTGCAATAACGGTCGGTCTTACTGTTAAAGCCAAGATTACTTGTAGGTCCAAGATTGAACTTATATAAAACATCTCCGTCTTGACCAACAGGTACGAAAACTTTTTGGAGACATCCTTGAGGTGACGTGAATTTCTTGATGATCTGCTTTAAGTATTTTTCTGTCGTACCCACACCGCTCGCCATCATATGAAGCGGGCTCTGAATAACACCATCCCAATCACTATGAAGTAAGGAGTACAAACACGTATCAAATTCAGTAGAAGATACATTTCTCAATAAATAGTGGTAGGTTTCTTCATAAATCATACGGTTTCGTCTCCTTTATTATCCGCCTTTTTCTATGAGGCAGGGGGCATTTTATTCTTAGTAATCAAGCAAAAATCCGTCTGGGTCTTCACGCATGTCGATGTACTTTTCATAACAGATGCTGTACCATTTCGTTTTGTCCATTTTCGAATTGTTATAGTTGCAGGAAACCATAAAGCCTTCCTTTTCGAGACTAAGGATTATCCGCTTGATGGTCCCTTTTGACCAAAACGGCAGCTGCGTGTGCAATTGATCATATGTAGAGTAAATCCAGTCCCTTCCGTCTCTTTCCATTCCATACGCTTCTATTGTTGAGTGAAGATGTGCCAGCATCAGCGCCTTTGGTATGCCGATTGTTTCTGCTAAATAAGGGTTGAACCCCAAGCTGTAATCCTGATCCAATAACGTTTCCAATTCCATTTCTATTCCTCCTAAATGGTCTGGATTGAACCTTCCGAGTGTCTGGGATAGCTGTATCGAAAGGAACAATCTTCACTGTCTATATAAACTTTACATATGAAAAAGTAGCATCGTAGAAAAAAAAATTTAGGAATCTTATATTTTAGGAGAAAATGCTATATCGATATATTTAGACGAGATGAAGAAGATAGTAAATTAGTTGGTCAAAAAATGATAAAATTAGTAAATAAATAGAAACATATACTACAAGGGGAGATTTTTAAAACCATGATACTTTCACTAATAGCTTTTATCTTAAAAGGGGTTTTAACGAAAATACCATTTGCTGTATTGGGACTTTCCCTAATTCCACAAAGATGGACTAACGCAATCAAGGAAAAGGATATACTCTTTTTCATTGAGCAAGTGCTGAGACTTTTACTTTCTGCTATCGTATTATTTTTTGTTATTGATATTATGTTACTAGATCTTACTGCGACTGCATTCTTTTCGAATTTTGCCGTTATTTTTGGACTTATTCTTATTTTTGATTCAAGAATGTACATGTACAGTGCAAAAGAGTCTTCAATACCCCGCCGCAATCGGAAAAATGAGGGGTCAAAACATTCAACAAGAACACCTTGGAATGTACATTTCAACAGTTTGCTGGGAATCGCTTTGATCGCAGCTTGGGTTATCATGTTGTTTTATCCACTAACATTTGCCGAGAAACTTCATGATTTAGCAAAAGTTGAAAAGAAAAATAAGCTAGAAGAAGTTCAAGACATAAAAACAATGCCGCTTGTAACAGTAAAAATGGCAGACGCAAAAGGCGATGCAGCTATTAATAAAATAGCAAACGCATCGTATTTCACTGAAGGCGAGTACCGTCTAACCAATATAAACGGTGAATTAACATATACTTCACCAATTGAAATGGACGGATTTTTGAAAGCTGGGAAAGCTGAATACACGCCCGGTTATAATCTTATTTCTGCCGTTTCGACAGATAAAGGCGCAAGCACTGTAAAAGGAAAATTGTTGTATGCTCCATCACAATATCTTGATTATGATTTAGAAAGAACGATTCGTAAGGCATATCCGAATAAAATCATACATGATTCATACCTAGAACCAAACGAAGATGGAAAGCCCTTCTTTGTAGCTTCAGTGGGGCATTACCTGAAATACCGCAGTGGGTCCGTTGTGGACGGAGTGGTATTAGTGAATCCGGAAACGGGCGACACAAAATACTATCTGTTAGGAAAAGAACCTAAATGGGTTGATAGAACATTTACATTAGAAACAGCCTTGGAATATTGGACCTACTGGGGGAAATATGTTCACGGGTGGAAAAATCAGTCCTTAATTGGAGCGAAGAAAGATGTTTTGATTCCTAATGAGGATAATATGCAAGTTACTTTTAACGAAAAAGGCGAATTAATATATGTAGTTGATTTTACAAGAGCAAAATCAAAAGGAAACTCCAAAACTCTAGTAGGTTACGGTGTTTTCAATGCTAAAACCGGTGAAATGACGTACTACAAAGGCGTCACCTCCGTTCTAACTGGAAAAGAAGCAAAATCCAACGCAAATGCGAGTGAGTTCTTGTCTAAATATCCAGGGTGGAAAGCCACTAATGGAATTTTCTATACGATATACGGTGCACCCACTTATGTAATTCCCGTTACAAAGGGCAGTAAGTTTCAAGGGGTAGCGATCGTGTATGCCAATAGCGATAATCCCCAAGTAGTTTTTGGAAAAACAAAAGATGAAGCATTCCGGAACTATAAAAAGCTAATTGCTTCTTTAGGGAAAGTCAGCGGTGTAACGCCTCAAAAAGGATTTGAACTGAAAGAAATCAAAGGGAAAGTAACAAGGATCAACGATGCTAATCTCTCAAATGGCTACGTGTTCTATTTAATTGTAGAAGGCAATGCCAAAAGATTCTCAGTTGACCCTGGAGTCAGCGCACTCTCTGATATTGTATTGACGAATGTAGGAGACCGGGTTGTGCTGAAAGTGATGGATATGGACGAGGACATCGTCCCGGTCGATCAATTCACTAACCTGGACTTACCAAAGCAATAAAAGCATGAAAAAAAGCATTGCTATCCGCAATGCTTTTTTTCATGAAATCGAATCATTGTTCATTACAGGTCCGATAGGTTGATTGAAAGGGTGGATTCCATATAATATCCCTTTTGAACAACAGCTTTTATTGCGAAATGGCCATTTACCCGTTTTCGTACCCGGTACAGAAGTGAAGCGATTTCTTCCGCCGACACAATTTGCTGGGGATCCCCAATTCTCTCGGGCCATACATGTCGGACAATCTCTTCCTTTGAAATAAGGTTCTCCAAATTCTCATAAAGCAACTTAAAGCAAGTAAATTCCTTTAAAGGCATTTTAATGGGAGCTTTTTCATTGATGATCACAGTCTGAAGATGCTCTTTAATAACCACGTTTTGGTGAAAAGTGATGTTCAACGGAGTGAAATCCTGTGTTAAATCGTTGTCGATGGAAATCATGAATTCAATCATTCCATTAATCAAAGTAATGGTATCCCCCGGTTCAATTAGGCAAGGCTGCCCCGGCACAAGTGGCATCTGGTTCACTGAGGTGCCATGTTTGCTCGACAAATCCTCAATAAGAAGCTTTCCTTCCTTCATATAAATCTGGCAATGTTCCCTGGAAACGAAATCATTGTAAAGCTTGAAATCAGCTTTGGAATGTTGGCTGGCACGGCCAATCAGTAGGCTTTTTCCTTCAAAGACATAGGCGAATTCTTCAGGTTGGCCTTTGTTCATGGTTCTCAATACAACCTTAAAAGTTTTGATGCTCATTCACTTCTTATCTCCTTAATAGTCTAAATATTTAGATTATTTTCATGGATTTATCATTTTCATTACATGGCTGTTTAGTAGATTCAATCTTATAATTATAAATTATCTGACGCTGACATACTAACGAAAAATGAAAAAAATACAAATTAGGTACAAAACCATTTTTGAATATGAATATACAAAAAGAGTTTCTGAATCTTTAAATAGAAAAGCAATAGAAAAGGAGTTGACCAAAGATGAGTATGTGGAGAGATAAGATAAATGCCTTTAGCATCCTGATGGTGATTGTAAGCATGATTGTATACATTATTATTCCTCAGCCCCTTACCCTCGGCCTGTACTGCATATTTGGCATTGCCTTTATCAGCCTGACTATACTGAATTGAGCATAGCTTAGATTTGAGAGAGGACGTGGGAGATAAAGTAGGAGGACTGTAAAAAGGGTGGAGGCGGCATGGCTGAAAACATGAAGCCTCCACTCGAGTTGCATGTCTTTCTTTGGGAAGATAATAGAGAATATAAAAATCCATTCAAGGCCTGCCAAATCATAGGTAGGTTTTTTTGTTTAGAATGAAACGTATCACATGTGATGGTAAAAAGGAAGATGGAAATTACCATTAGTACAAATGAATTGAAAAAAAAATCAGAGTTTATAATATGGGGGGCGATGTATACTGTTGTGATAAAGCGTTGTAATTAAGATAGTAAAAGATCAACAAAGATAGACTTTAGAGAAGAAGCAGGAACCCATTAAGGGTACCTGCTTCAATTCAATTCTAGGAGCAGTGTGACGAGATAATGGTGGGAGTATGCCGATGTTTTCGTAAAATCCTAATCAGCGACAGGCAATCTCCCATACTTAAAGAGAGCCATTTTTATGTGGAAACGGTATAATAAATTGGCAGAAGTAGACATTAAAATGGACTGCACTTGATTTTAATGGCGTGTATATAACTGAATGATGAGAGAAGGAACCATTATACAAAAAGACAAAAGAAGAAAAGGAGAAACTATGACAAAAAGTAATGAAACAGGATGGAATTTAGACAATAGTTATTCCCGTCTTCCGGAAAAATTTTTCACCAGTACCAACCCGACTCCAGTAAGTTCACCGGAGTTGATCATTCTCAATGAACAGTTGGCAGCATCCCTTGGTTTGGACGTTCAGGCATTGCAAAGTGAAGATGGCGTAGCGGTGTTTGCTGGAAACCGAATTCCAGAAGGTGCTTCGCCTCTTGCTCAAGCATACGCGGGACATCAATTCGGGCATTTTAACATGTTAGGGGACGGTCGGGCGGTGCTGCTGGGCGAGCATGTCTTGCCCCAAGGTGTGAGGGTCGATATTCAGCTGAAGGGTCCAGGAAGAACTCCATACTCCCGCGGGGGTGATGGCCGGGCTGCACTTGGACCGATGCTACGTGAATACATCATCAGCGAAGCGATGCATGGACTAGGCATTCCTACCACCCGAAGTCTGGCAGTGGTGACAACAGGTGAATCGATAATCCGCGAAACCAGGCTGCCTGGGGCCATCATGACCCGTGTGGCTGCCAGTCATCTGCGCGTCGGAACCTTTCAATTCGCTGCAAAATGGGGCACGGTCGAAGAACTCAGGACCCTTACCGACTATACAATACAGCGCCATTATCCAGACGTTGAAGCAGATGAGAACCGCTATCTTTCGCTATTTCAGGAAGTGATCAAGCGCCAGGCTGAGCTTATTGCACAATGGCAGCTGGTCGGCTTCATTCATGGGGTAATGAATACTGATAACATGACGATTAGCGGAGAAACCATCGACTATGGTCCTTGCGCCTTCATGGATGCGTATGATCCGACAACGGTTTTCAGTTCCATTGATACCCAAGGCCGCTATGCTTATGGCAATCAGCCCTATATTGCCGGGTGGAATCTTGCACGATTTGCTGAAGCATTATTGCCGCTGTTGCATGATGATCAGGAGCAGGCTGTTAAACTGGCCCAGGATAAGATTTCTGTTTTTAATGAGTTGTATCAATCTAATTGGCTAGCGGGAATGAGAGCAAAACTGGGGCTATTTAACGAAGAGTCACAGGATGAAGCGCTTATTGATGACCTCCTCAATATGATGAAGAAGCATGGTGCCGACTATACCAATACCTTCCGTACATTAACTTTTGATACACCGAAGGACACTGTCCTATTTGGGACACCGGAATTCGCTCAGTGGCATGAGCTCTGGCAGGCGAGACTAGGCAGGCAGAAGGAATCGAAAGCATCCTCGAATCAGTTGATGCAAAACAGCAATCCTGCGGTTATCCCACGAAACCACCGGGTAGAAGAGGCACTGGAAGCAGCAGTGGAAAAAGGAGACTACAGCGTGATGGAACGGCTTTTAGATGTTCTTTCAAACCCTTACGCGCACTCCGCCGAACAGGCTGAATACTCCACACTGCCTGAGTCAACAACACCTTACCGGACCTTTTGCGGTACTTGATTATAGGATTAGAGAAGTCAATTTGTGAGGCTGAAAGACAAAAGAAGGATCCTAGAACATTCTCCTCATTAAGCGTGAATAAGGATGAAATGGATTTTGGATTAAAAACCCGCTAGTGTTTGGAGATAATAAAGGAGCTCCCTTGATTGAAAGATGATCAGTTGTAAACGATTATCTTTCAATCGAGGGAGCCATTTTTCTGTACTACATGTCCATTAGTAAAATAGTTTTGTTTGAAGAATATCCATGGCACGCTCAATATCCTCTAAATCTTCTTTCGAAGCATTTTGCATTCGACTTTGGAAACGAGATTCTACGACTGCAAAGGCTTCGTTCATCATGGTTTCCCCCTCTTTCGAGAGACGAATATATTGTTTTCGTCGATCTTCAGTATCACTTAATTTTTCGATTAAATTCTTTTCGCTTAATTTTTTCAGCTCACGACTCGTGTTTGGCATTGATATATGCTGACAGTCACTGATTTCACTTGGAGTGACAGGCTGACTGACAGTTATATATTCAAGAATGTTATATTGAACTGGCGTGATGGAATCAGATTTAGCATTTTGTGTTAATTCGTGTGTCACCTGATGAACAGAAGTTGTAAATGACACCCATTTATCAAAAAGAGCTTTTTTGTCCATAACTTTCACCTCTTACTGAGAAGATAACAAAAATATTATCATAATACAATTATCATTTGACAATAAAAATCTAAGAGTGTTATAGTTTTGTTATCAAATGATAAGTAAGTAGGGGGTACGTCATGAACATGCTAGTCATTTACACATATCCTAATCACAAAAGTTTAAGTTATGCGTTTTTACAAAAAATCATCAAAGGTAGTAATGAGAACCCTAACATAAAGGAGTTGCAGGTTTTAGATTTATATGAAGAGGGCTTTAATCCCCTCCTAGTGTTCAATGAGCATAAACGAAGGCGTGATATGCACCGTGATCCTCACCTTGAAAAATATAGAAATCAAATTACTTGGGCTGACAAGATTGTCTTTGTCTATCCAATCTGGTGGGGGAGACCTCCCGCAATGCTTATGGGATATATTGATCAATTATTTGCTGCAAATTTTGCCTACAGGGATAAGAAGGGACTTCTACCAGAAGGACTTTTAAAAGGAAAGTCAGTTGTATGTGTTTCCACTATGAAGGGACCTACAAAATATCCACTTCTCTGGTTGAATAATGCGCATAAAATATTGATGAAAAAAGCCTTATTTAATTTTGTGGGTATCAAAAAAGTGAAGTTTTTTGAATTTGGTAATATGGAAAGTTCAAATGGAAAACAAACAAAAAAACTAGATAAGGTATATCGGTATTTCAAAAAGGTGGAAAGCTAAGATAATCGTTTTCTTTACTTTTTACGAGATTAATAGAGAAACCCCATTCATGTACGGAACAGCGTAATGTACATGAATGGGGTTGGTAGTATTTAGACGTTCTTTAAATATTGCACCGAATCCGATAAATCTTACTTCGTAATTAGTTCAGTTTAGTTTTAAAAAATCTCCATTTAGTCTTAATGAACGTAAGAATCGTACAAATCACTATAATGGTAAATGAAGCTAACCCACTAAACCAAATGCTTTGAAAATCACTTACGTAAGGTTGAATAATGTATGAGGTAACTATAGCTAAGACGGCGCTTATTGGAATGAAATTCGCAACTTTCCCTTTACTAAATACTATTGCTAGAAATGGTGCTAGCAATGCTGAATATATATTTCCAGAATAAAATAAAAGCTCTAATAAGGTTGGAGAATTGAAGAGTGTAGCAACAAAAACCATTCCTCCAATCAAGATTGATAGAAGGTAGGCCATTCTTATTTTTTGCTGATCACTTTTTTTAGTTTGGAAAGGTTCTAAAATATTGGCTACAATTAAGCTTATTAATGAATGTAGACAGGCACCAAATGTGGAGGTGATTGCACTAAATGCACATAATATGAAAAGAATAAAAATGAAAGGTGTCGTAATCTTGTTAGCTAATCCAACTAAAATAGAATGTATATCAGTGAACCCACCTGTAAAGATAACCATAATAAAAAGAGATGAAAAGGATAATGGGAATGTAATCCATATAAGACCAGATAAGGAAAATGTTAAGGGGACTTTTTTTATTTCTATCATAAATAGACGATGCCATGATGTGAGGTCAAAGAAAAACTGACCGAATCCTACTAGAAGCCCTGCAAAAATAAAATTCCATAAATCATACTTATTGATTACTAGCATATATGGGTGATATAGACGGATCCCATCATAAACAGGTTGAATCCCTTCCTTGACGAAAAAGTATAATGGAATTAAGATAGCGGCGGCAAACATAGAAATGACTTGAAAAGATGCGACTCCGTGAATAAATTTTAACCCACCGAATCCAGCAAAAAGAACACAAAAACAGAAAAAGAAGAACAACCCTACATAAAGTGGCGTATCAAAAAGAAATTGACAAAGGGTAGACGCTGCCATTCCCTGAATGAATAAAGTGTGTAAACTAGTTAATACCAGAATCACTATCAATATCCAATATCCAAGGGGATGAAGTCTGGTTTTTAAATAGTCTCCCATAGTCAATCCCACAGGGAAATCCTGTCGAACTCTCCTCCCGATAAAACTGAACATAAATAGAGCAATCGCTCCCATTAAAGCATAGCCAATTCCTCCGAAAACTCCATACTTTACCATGGACTCAGGAGAGGATAATATCGTGGTTCCTGTCACCCAACGTGCCAGGAGGGAGATAATTCCTAAGCCCATCCCAATTTGAATTGGGCCTTGTACGTATTCTTGAAATGAACGAGGACGCAATGTTTATTTTCCTTTCTCACGGAACTCTTTTGGCGTTATTCCTTCTGTCTTACGGAATATAGTGCTGAAATAATGTTGACTATTAAAACCTGAGTTTTCAGCAACGTCTGATATGTTCCAACTCGTGTTATTGGTTAAAAATCGTTTAGCGGCTTGTATTCTATAATGTATTAAATATTCTGTAAAAGAAGCGCCGACTTCTTCGTGAAATTTCCTACTCAAATAGGTCGGGTTTGTATGTACTTCACGAGCAATGTCGGAAAGAGAGATTTTTTCAGCAAAATTGTCATGAATAAATGAAAGCGAATGATGAATTAGGCTTGAATAATCATGAGATGAGTCTTGTTTTTTATACTTAGATAGAACTTTATGCAAATCACTTTCAATTACAGGTTTCGTTAAATAATCAACCACTCCTATTCTTATGGATTGTTGGGCATAATCGAAACTTTGATGTGCTGTAACCATTATTATTTCTACTTCTTTGTTTACCGCCCTCAGGTCTTCACCAAATTCAAGACYGGATCGCCCAGGTAGATTAATATCTAAAAAAGCGAGGTTTATTTTGAAATTTTGGTTGATGGTAAGTGCTTGACAGGCATCAGCGGCTTTGTGAAACTTCCAAAAAGGGTATATAGACTGAATCATATATTCCATTTGTTCAAGTTCTAATGGTTCGTCATCAACTAATAAAACATTCATTCCGAAGCTCCCTCCTCAACTCTCTTATCATAAACCAGTGGCCAAACTACCTTTACCTTTGTTCCTGACTCATTAGAAGAAATAATTATTTGTGCACGGTTACTAAAGTACAAATCTAAACGTTTTTGGATATTGTCTAAGCCATGACCGACTTTCTCTGTAAAGGAAGTGGTTTTTACCATTAAACCATTATCTATTACTTCTAAATATATCGTCTGGGAATCCTGATAGAATCGGATACTAAGAAGTGCTTCTCCCACTTTTTTTTCTAAACCGTGTTTAAACGAATTCTCAACTAAAGTCTGCAGAATAAAGGGTGGAACTAGTGCTATTAATAATTGGTCGGGGCACTCCATATCTATCTTAAGCCGATCACCAAAGCGAAGACTTTGTATATCTAGATAATGCTGAGTATACTGAATTTCTTGAGCTAGGGGAATTAATGGTTCAGATGCTTTATACTTGAATTTTAAGAATTGCGAAAATGCCTCTAAGGCACGTATCAATTCTGTCGTTCTGTTTAAACGTGCCAAGCTTAAAATGACATTTAGTGTATTAAACAAAAAGTGAGGCTGAATTTGCTGGTTTAATTTATTATATTGGGCTTCTTGGAGTGCTTGTTCCAGCCGTATCTCTTTGTTTTTATTTTCAAGAAGATCAATTCTCTTCTCAAATACAAACAGAAATAAAAGAGCAATAGCTCCCATGATAGGAGCTAAAATAAAAAGCATGATTAGTAATGTAAATCCCTCGTAACTAAGCATTATGAACCTCTAATGATAATATTTTTATATAACTTTAATAATTCTGCTTATTAGTATCTTACTAAAGACTCCTTCGGAAATCTATTACAATTTATGACACGATGTGACAAGCGACTTGATGGTTTTGGGCAGAAATCTTTAATTCAGGTAACTGTGTTTTGCAGATATCTATAGCAAAAGGACACCGTGTATGAAAGCGGCAGCCGCTTGGAGGATCAATAGGTGAGGGGACATCACCCGTTAATAGAATTCGTTCTCTTTCTTGCACTGGATTTGGAACTGGGATAGCAGATAGTAATGCCCGTGTATATGGGTGCTGCGGCTGTTCAAAAATGGACTTTTTGTCAGCAATTTCGACTATCTTTCCTAGGTACATGACCATTACACGATCCGAGATATGTCTAACCACACCTAAATCATGTGAAATAAAAAGAAAGGTAAGATCGAATTGTCGTTGTAATGATTTTAATAAATTTAGTACTTGCGCTTGAATAGAGACATCAAGTGCAGATACAGCTTCGTCACAAATGATCAATTTTGGATCTACTGCAAGCGCCCGTGCAATACCGATTCTCTGCCGCTGGCCCCCGCTAAATTCGTGTGGGTATCTTTCCATGGATTCTGGTCTCAAGCCGACATGGCCTAATAATTCTTCAATTCTGCTCTTTCGGTTTTCTTTAGGCACTACATTTTGTATGGATAAGGCTTCTCCGAGAATTTGTCCTATAGTCTGTCTAGGATTAAGGGAGGCAAATGGATCCTGAAAAATAACTTGCAAATCCTTCCTTGTACTCCTCATTTCTTTTTTTCCTAAACTTAGTAAATCCTTATCCTGAAAGTGTATACTCCCACTTGTAGGTTCATCTAATCGAAGAATGGCCCGTCCAGTTGTGGATTTACCACAGCCAGATTCACCAACTATACTCAAGGTTTCTCCCTGATAGATATTAAAGCTAATGTCGTCAACAGCTTTTACATGATTAATAGTTCTCCCGAAAAACCCACCCTTAATTGGGAAATATTGTTTCAATTGATTTACTTTTAGAAGAACCTTTTTCTCTACAACTGGTAATACCATTATTAAACCCCTACTTTCTCTTGAGCGTCATATTCTTTCTCCCATTGGGGGGTAAACATCCAACAGCTGACCTGGGTACTTGGGCCGGTTGTTTGAAGATCCGGTACAGCCTGTTCACAAATTTTCTTCGCATGTGCACAACGGGGTGCAAAGCTGCAGCCTTTGGGCATATTGTATGGACTTGGAACAGTCCCGGGTATGGTAGTTAATTCTTCCTGGTCCATGTCGAGACGTGGTAGGGAGTTCAATAAACCAATCGTGTATGGATGTTTAGGATTTGTGAATATCTCTTTTGCCAGTGTGTATTCAACAATTTTCCCTGCGTACATGACAGCTACTCGGTCACATGTTTCATATACGACCCCTAAATCATGAGTAATCAAAATGACAGCCGTACCGAAATCCTTTTGCAGGGTTTTTATTAGCTCTAAAATTTGGGCTTGAATCGTCACATCAAGGGCTGTTGTAGGTTCATCCGCTATTAGTACCTCAGGGTGGCATGCAAGTGCCATTGCAATCATGACCCTTTGTCTCATTCCGCCGCTTAGTTCATGCGGCTCCTGTTTTGCCCTTTTTTCAGGAGAGGGGATTCCGACAAGCCGAAGCATGTCAACTGCTTTGTTCCAAGCTTCTTTTTTTCCTAGCTTTTGATGAAGTCTTATAGCTTCTGCAATTTGCTCACCCGCTGAATAAACGGGATTTAATGATGTCATTGGTTCCTGAAAAATCATAGAAATCTCATTACCACGTATGGATCTCATCTGTTTTTCGGTCTTTGTAAGTAGATCCTCACCTTTAAAAAGGATGCTGCCCCCGGTAATTTTTCCGGGAGGGGATTGGATTAACCTTAATAGTGATAAGGAAGTAATACTTTTACCACTCCCAGATTCCCCTACAATTCCAAGCGTTTCCCCTTTGTTTAGGGTGAAACTAATTCCATTAACTGCTTTACTCGTTCCTTCATCAGTAAAAAAGTAGGTCTGCAGATTTTTAACTTCCAGTATTTTTTCTTCAAACTGTTTCATCTTAGTACCTCCCTAATTTAAGTCTATTCGCTTGTTAAAGTATCGATAGAGGACATCTACAGCTAGATTCATAAATACAAAGATAACAGATGCAATAAGGACCCCGCCTTGTACCATTGGTAAATCTCTCGTTCTAATGGCATCAACTATTAACCTACCAAGTCCATTGATGGCAAATACGGACTCTGTTAATACGGTACCGCCAAGGAGCGCACCGAACTGAAGACCAACGACTGTAATAACAGGGATAAGCGCATTTTTTAGACCGTGCTTATATATAATGACATGCTCTTTTAATCCCTTGGCTTTTGCTGTACGAATATAGTCTTGACGAACAACTTCGAGCATACTTGACCTGGTCATTCTGGCTACAATTGCAGCTCCTCCCGCCCCGAGGGTAATAGCTGGGAGAATCATGTGATTAATAGTTCCCCAACCTGAAACAGGAAACCACTGAAGATTAACGGAAAAAAAGTAGATAAGCATCAGACCTAACCAAAAACTAGGTAAAGAGATTCCTAATAAAGCAACGATCATGATAGAAATGTCAGCTGCTGAGTATTGCTTAGTTGCTGAGATAATTCCCGCCACCATTCCAAGGACAACGGTTATAAAAATACTTGCAAGGGCAAGTTCTAGGGTGATTGGCAAGCGGACCAAAATCTCGTCCAAAACAGGGCGGCTACTACGAAGTGATTCTCCAAAATCACCTTGTACAGCATGGATTACATAGTCGAAGTACTGATAGAGGATTGGACGATCCAAGCCAAGCTGATGTCGAATCATTTCTATCGTTTCTTTAGTTGCTCCTTCACCTGCAAGCAGGGTTGCCGGGTCTCCGGGAACCATCTGCATGATGAGAAAAACCACAAGACTTACTCCTAGTAATACCGGTATGGTTTGCAAAATTCGCCGGACAATAAATACAAACATTTTCTCTCCTCCTTATTTTTTCATTCTTGGGTCTAGGGCATCTCTTAGTCCATCACCGAATACGTTGAATCCGAGTACAAGTGTCGATATGGCGATTCCTGGAAACAAAGCGATGTGAGGGGCACTGAACAAATAATCTCGTCCGCTGCTTAACATGGCTCCCCATTCTGGAGAAGGAGGCTGAGCTCCTAGCCCTAAAAATGACAAGCCGGCTGCTGATAGAATGGCTGTAGCTAAACGTAATGTAGCTTGAACGATGACAGGTGAAAGAATATTAGGGAAAATGTGTTTGAAAATAATCGTGAAGTCAGTGGCACCTAATGCACGAATGGCATCAATATATTCAAGCTTCCTGACTGAAAGTGTGGAACCCCGTACAATACGTGCAAACATAGGAATTGAAAAGACCCCAACTGCTACCATTACGTTAATTAAACTTGGCCCTAGAGCACTTATAATTGCAAGGGCAAGCAATATTCCTGGGAAAGCAAGTAGAACATCAACAATCCTCATAATGACGGTATCAATCCATTTTCCATAATAGCCTGCTGTTAATCCTAAGAGTATGCCAATAAACGCCCCGAAGAACACAGAGACAAATCCAACAGCTAATGAAAGACGGGTTCCATATAATAATCTGCTTAAAATATCTCTTCCCTTATCATCTGTTCCCATCCAATGATCTGTTGTGGGGGGCTGGAGTTTGTTGACTAAATCAATTTCATAGGGATCCTGTGGTGAAATTAAAGGTGCAAAAATGGCCAATAAAATATAAAAAAGTACGATGTAACCGCCTATCAATGCCAATTTATTTCTCTTAAACTTTTTATAAAAGGCTTTCCAGTGTTGTAGTTTTGAAGATTTTTTTTTGTTTACATTCAATTCGGTATTATTCATAACGACCTCTGGCTTCATGGCACTTCCTCCTTTTCTTTTATTAAATTTATTCAAAATAGGTATTGAAGTAAATATGATGCAGAAAAGCAGTAAAGATAATAAAAAAATGAGTAAAGATTCTGAAAATATAAAATTTTGTTTTTTTTTATAATTTGATTATRCCCAATGTACTATAGTTAAAAGTTACTTGGAAAACAAAGGGAAGTATGAAAGGGAGGAAAAATAATGAGAAAAGGCATGGTTGGATTACTATTTGCATCGTTATTAGGTATCTCATCGGTTTTATCTGGATGTACATCAGATCAAACAAGCAGCAAGAAACCAGAAAGAGAAGCGAAAGAAGGGGGAACACTAGTCGTCGCCCGGCTATCTGACGCGACTACCCTAGACCCTCATTTCATTACAGATATTCCTTCAGCAAATGTTGTATATGAAAAGGTTTATGAAACATTGGTCGTTCCCGACAAAAACATGGAACCACAACCTCTGCTCGCAAAAGAATGGAAACAGCTCGATGATGTAACGTGGGAGTTTAAACTGCGTGAAGGAGTGAAATTCCATGATGGAGCACCATTCAATGCTGAAGCGGTAAAAACTAATTTTGACAGATTACTAGATCCAAAAACATCCTCTCCTCAGGCGGGTAAATTGGAAATGATCAAAGAAATCAAAGTAGTTGATGAAACGACTGTACAATTTAAACTGAAATACCCTTATGCTCCCCTATTATCCATATTAGTAAGTAATGAAGGTAGCATTTTAAGTCCAAAAGCCATTACAGAAAATAGTGACAAGCTAGGCCAAAATCCTGTTGGAACAGGACCATTTGTTTTTAAATCTTGGAAGTCAGGAGAAGAGATTGCACTATCAAAAAATAAGGACTATTGGGGAGATAAACCTAAGATTGATGGGGTAGTATTCAAGGTTGTTCCTGAAGATGCTACGAGAATTGCGATGGTTGAAACAGGTGAAGCACATGTGACTGATCAAGTACCCGTGACTGAGATTGATAGGATTGAAGCATCAGACACGATGGATTTATATCGCACAGATGGACTTGCTGTTGAATACCTAAGCTTTAATGTTAAGAATAAGCCATTCGATGATGTACGTGTTCGTAAAGCGGTCGCGCATGCGATTGAGGTTGACTCTATTATTAAAGGCGTTTATAACGATGTTGGTACGAAGGCAAATTCCACAATGAGCCCGAAGGTTTTTGGCTATGATCCAGATATAAAAGGATACGACTATGATATAAATGAATCGAAAAAGCTGTTGAAGGAAGCCGGAATTAAGGATGGCTTGGAGATTACATTAACAACGAGTGATCGTAAGGAAAGAATAAATATGGCAGAGGTAATTCAATCCCAGTTAAAAGGAATTGGAATTAAGGTCAAAATTCAAGTTCTTGAATATGGGGCTTATATTGACGCGACTGCTAAAGGTGAACATCAGGTTTCAATAGGTGGTTGGGGCAATGCTACGGGAGATGGAGATTATAATCAATTCAATCTTTTTGATAGCAAATCCCAAGGTGCTGCTGGAAATAGTTCATTCTACAGTAATCCTGAAGTGGATAAATTGATTGAAACAGCACGTAAAGAATCAGATGGAGATAAACGTAAGGAACTATATTCGAAAGCACAAGAAATTGAAAGAGAAGAAGTACCATATGTTCCAATCCGTAACTATGAACATCTAGCCGTTTATGGAGAAACTGTTAAAGGACTTTGGCTGAATCCAGCAAATTATTTAATGCTTGATGACATAACTGTGCAGTAGAGAATTTATCAAAAAGGGCAGACAGCATACGGCCGTTATGCTGTCTTCTCAATTAGGAGGGGAAATATGATTGATTTGCTGCTCATTCATGGGACTGTGATAACCATGGATCAAAATAGACGAATTCTTCAAGATGGTGCCATCGCCATAAACCAAGGAAGAATTTTAGACGTTGATTTAACAGAAAAACTGAAATTGAAGTATGAGGCAAAAAAAGTTATTGATTGTAGCCATCAATGTATATTGCCTGGATTAATAGATGTTCATGGTCATGGTGGACATTCTATGTTTAAAACAATTGCTATGGAGAATATTGATTTTTGGATGCCTATTATGACAAACACGTATAAACATTTTGTAACAGATGACTTTTGGTACTACGAAGGAAAACTCTCCTCTCTAGAGAGATTAAAGGCTGGCGTGACAACAGGTGTAAGTGTTTTAGGCTCCATGCCACGATCCGATGATCCAATTTTCGCAATAAATCATGCGAAAGCGTACGCTGAAGTAGGTGTTAGAGAGGTTGTCTGCACGGGTCCTTGCAACCCTCCATGGCCTCATTCATTCAGCCGATGGATTGACGGAAAAAGAATTGTAAAGGAAGTTTCCTATGAAGAAGTATTAATGGGGGCAGAAGCTGTAATTGAAGCGTTGAATCATGCAAATGAAGACCGCACGAGAGCCTTTATTACACCATTTGTCATTGTTACGTCCGTTGATCCCTCCAATCCCACATCTCCTGACAGGCTTTATGGGTTAAATAATCATGATCTTTATCAAGCGAAAAAAATTAGAGAAATTGCCAGGAAATATGACACAAGGATACACTCTGATGCCTTTGGTGGGATGATTCATTTAGCGATACAGGATAAGGAAAATGCCTTGTTGGGTCCCGATGTCCATTTACAGCATTGTCGCGGTATTTCCTTTGATGAGGCAAGGATACTTGCAGAAACAGGTACTAATGTTAGTGCATCTCCTGGATTTGGGCAGGTTCATGCACGTACCCCCATAACTGAATTATTAGAAATGGGTGCAACTGTAGCAATCTCTACAGATGGGACTTCCCCTTCTACTAGTTTTGATATGTTTCAGGCAATGAGAAAAACACAGTTCGTTCACCAAGCAGCACTTAGAGACTATTATTATTTACCCCCTGGCAAGCTATTAGAAATGATTACGATAGATGCAGCGAAATGCATTGGCTGGGATGATGAAATAGGCTCCCTCGAGATTGGGAAAAAAGCGGATGTCATCACAGTCAATCTGCATCAGCCGCATCTGACTCCAGAATTCATGCATGTTCATAGACTTGTATTTCAAGCAGTGGCGAATGATGTGGAGCATGTCATTGTCGACGGCAAATTAATTATGGAAGGGCGAAATGTACGAACAGTTCATGAAAGTACAGTACTAAATGAGGCAAATGAAGAGGCGTTTTTAACGATAAAACGTGCTGGACTCGAAAAATATATGCAGCCGACGAAATATTTCTGGGGACATGCCCGTGCATATGTAGATGAAAAGAGATATGACGAAAGAGAAAACACTGCTGCTATGTGGAAAGGAGAATAAGATGAAAATCAAACTTAAAGGAAGATACGTAATTGGTTATGATGGGTGCGACCATGTCATTTTGGAAAATGCGGAGATTGTTTATGAAAAAGACACGATTGTGTATGTTGGAAAAAATTATACTGAAGAAGTAGATGAGGTGATAGACGCTGGTAATGCTATCATTAGTCCTGGGTTTATAGATTTAAATGCATTAGGGGACATTGACCATGATATTTTACATTTAGAAGCTGGTTCTAATAGACAGAAAAACCTTCTCTGGTCAGAGCAATATATAGAAAGGGGACATCATGAATTAATGACCGAGGAAGAAGAGTCCTTTAAATCTTTATATGCTTATTCACAGCTCATTCTTCATGGGGTAACAACAGCCATGCCTATAACTTCTGTTTTTTATAAAGGCTGGGCTGAAACCTATGAAGAATTAGCATCTGCAGCGAAACATGCGGCTAGCTTAGGGTTAAGAATTTACCTAGGGCCCAGTTATCAATCCGGGATTAGAGTCGTCCAGCCTGATGGAAATATAAAACTGCACTGGGATGAAAAAGCGGGGGAAGCTGGATTACAGAGAGCTGTAGAGTTTGTAGAAAAATTTGATGGAGCCTTTGAAGGATTGGTTAGAGGGATGCTTGCCCCAGAACGTATCGAGTCTCAAACTGAAGATAATTTGCTTCAGACAAAATATTACAGTGAAAAATTAGGGGTTCCCATAAAGCTTCATGCTGCACAAGGAAGTTTTGAGTTCAACACCATATTGGAAGAACATGGTGTAACACCTATTAGGTATTTGTACGATCTTGGTTTTCTGGGTCCAAGAACAGGGATACCGCATGCCCATTTTGTGTCAGGATATAGTGAAGCGAGATACGGCAAGGGTGATGACTTAGCGCTTCTAAAAGAAACAAATACAACAGTGATTCATTGCCCTCTAATTATCGGGAGGCATGGTTCAGCTTTAGAATCCTTTGTAAAATATAAAAGGTCAGGAATAAATATAGCGCTTGGAACGGATACCTTCCCTCCAGATATGTTTCAGAATGTTAGGACAGGGAGCATGCTCTCACGGCTGGTGGAAAAAGAGGTTGAAGGCTCTACGTATGCCGATCTCTTTCGGTCAGCCACTCTTGGTGCGGCTGCTTTCCTTGGGAGGAACGACCTCGGCCGTATTGCTGTAGGTGCAAAAGCAGATATTATTGCGATTGACTTAGACAGTTTTCATATGGGTGTAATAGATGATCCTATTCGAACCATGTTCGTTAGTGGATCTGGAAGAGACGTTAAATTATCTATCATTAATGGCAGGATAGTCATGGAAAATCAAAATATTCCTAATCTTGATATGGAAGTAATCAAAGACAAGGGACAAAAATATTTTAACAAGATGAGAAGAGGATATATGGAAAGAGATTATCAGCAGCTTTCAGAGAAGGAATTGTTTCAGCCGTCGTTTAAGGTTGTAGAATCGATAGATCATACAGAAGCATGAACATTATTTTATTAAAAACAAGTAAAGAAAATGAAAAATATAGTAAAGATTTTCAAAATAAATTTTCTGAATATTTCCTATAATTAGATAAATGGTCACGGAAACAAAATAAAAGCAGGAGGTCGAAGTCCATGGGGTTAAAACGAGGTATAAGGAATTTTTTTCTGGTCATAATTGTGGCTATCGTAATTACTGGCTGTTCTTCTAATCATGACGTAAGCACAAAAGCAAGTGATCCGAACAAAGCATCAAAGGAAGGTGGAACCTTAGTTATTGCTCGTTTATCAGATGCTGAGAATTTGGATCAGCAATTTATGTCCACGATTAATGCCGCTAGTGTTACTCACCATAAAATCTATGAAGGGCTTGTGCAACGAGATAAAAATAGTGAGATACAGCCTATGCTAGCAGAAAAATGGAACCAGATAAATGACACAACCTGGGAATTTAAGCTTAGACATGATGTGAAGTTTCATGATGGCACACCATTTAATGCGGATGCAGTAAAAAAGACGTTTGACAGACTATTAGATCCGAATGTTGCTTCTCCTAGAGCCGTAGTATTCGATATGGTTAAAGAAGTGAAACCAGTTGATGAATATACCGTGCAATTCATTCTAAAGGAACCTTTTTCCCCACTGCTTTCTATCTTAGCGAATCATGAAGGAGGGATTATAAGTCCAAAAACTATTGAAAAGTATGGAAAAAAAATTATCCAAGAACCGAATGGAACCGGTCCTTTTGTTTTCGATTCATGGTCACCAGGCCAAGAAATTACATTGATGAAAAACAAAAATTATTGGGGAGACAAGCCAAAGGTAGACAAAGTTATCTTCAAGGTTGTCCCAGAAGACTCTACAAGAATATCTATGATAGAAACGGGAGAAGCGCATATTGCAGAACCTCTTCCTGTAGCTGTCATGGACCAGGTAGAATCCTCAGCGGCTATGGATGTTTACCGCAATGAAGGGTATGGTACCGAATATATAGGATTTAATGTCAATAAAGAACCGTTTAATGATGTCCGTGTCCGTAAAGCTATAGCCCATGCCATTGAAATGGATTCCATTATTAAGGGTGTCTTTAATAATGTGGGTGTAAAGGCAAATTCCTTAATGGGATCTAAGGTATTCGGGTACGACGCTGATCTAAAAACCTATGATTACAATCTTAAAGAAGCCAAGAAATTGATGGCTGATGCTGGTTATTCTAAAGGTCTTGATGCAACTATTCTAACAATGGATAGTAAAGAAAGAGTTAATTTGGCAGAAGTACTTCAATCCCAGTTAAAAGGTATCGGGATTCATTTGAAGGTTCAGGTCATGGAGTACGGTTCGTTCGTTGAACAAGTAAATAAAGGGCAATCGGAAATGTTTATAATCAGTTGGAGAAATGCAACGGGAGATGCTGATTATAATCAATATAATCTTTTTCATACGGATTCACAGGGCGCGGCTGGAAATACCTTCTTTTACAGCAATCCAAAGGTTGATAATTTAATAGATGCTGCCCGTAAAGAAAAAGAGGAGGAAAAACGCAAAGATCTATACGCAGAGGCACAAGAGATTGAGCTGAGTGATACCCCATATATTCCTGTAAGGGTCATTGAAAATGTTGCCGCAGTCTCGAAAGAAGTAAAAGGGTTTTCAATCAGTCCTTCAGGCTATCTAGAGATTAATGACATAACATTAAAGTGATAATAATATATGAAGAAAGAGTTCATCCAGTCCAGGATGAACTTTTTCGTTGGAGATGAAAAAGTAAAAATAACATAAAAATGAGTAAAAATCCTGAATTTATAAAATGTCCTTTAGAATTATAATGAAATAGATGCATGTTCAATCTGGAGTGGAAGGGTGAGTTTAATGTCACAATCGTATTGGTTAACGAATGTACGTTTGGAAAATGGATTTACTTATAATGAAAATGAAACGATTACTGGTACCGCAACCGGAAATTACCACGTTAGGATTGAAAGCGGAAAAATTTCTTCTATTATTTTAGCAGAGGAATCTATAACAGATCAAAACCCACAATATGATGTTCGTGGCCTTCTGATGGTCCCTTCGTTTAAAGAAATGCATATTCATATTGATAAAACGTACTATGGTGGTCCTTGGAAGGCTTGTATGCCAGCAATTAATGGTGTGAAAACCCGGATAGAAGAAGAACAGGTATTACTTCCTAAATTATTACCTACTGCCAAAGAAAGAGCAGAAAAAATGTTGGATTTATTATTGGACTTCGGATCTACTCATATACGCACCCATTGTAATGTAGACCCCGTTATAGGCTTGAAAAATTTAGAGGCTACATTACAAGCGCTAGAAGGATATAAAGATAAATTAACTCATGAAATAGTCGCATTTCCACAGCATGGACTATTACGCAGCAACTCCGTAGGGCTAATTAGGGAGGCCATGAAGAATGGGGCGAATCTTGTAGGGGGAGTGGACCCTGCCTCCATTGATGAAAATATAGAACGGTCTCTTGAAACAATCATGGATATTGCCGTTGAATCGAATTCCGATATTGATGTTCATTTACATGATCCAGATCAACTTGGACTCTTTACTATGCAACGCCTTGCTTCCATAACGGAAGACGCAGGATGGCAAGGAAGAGTAACTGTGAGCCACGCCAGCGGCTTGGCCGATCTTTCAGTTCCAGAAGCAACGAGTATAGCCGAAAGATTTTCGGAATTAGGAATATCCATTACATCGACAGTGCCTATTTTCAGAACGATCCCAATCCCTCTGTTACATGAAAAAGGCGTAAAAGTTGAATTGGGTAATGATAGCATTACTGATCATTGGACACCTTTTGGTATCGGGGACAATCTTGAAAAGGTCGGTCGCCTTGCAGAGAGATTTCGCATGATTGACGAAAGATCTTTAGCTAGTAGCCTACAATTCATTACAGGAGGAAAGACTCCATTAAACCAAGAAGGAGTCAAGACATGGCCTAATATTGGGGATGAAGCGAATATAGTTCTGGTTGAAGCCAGCTGTTCAGCAGAAGCGGTGGCTAGAAGGTCAAAACGTGCCGCTGTCATCTTTAGAGGGAATGTTGTAAGTGGATCTATTTCATCTTTTGAGACGACAGGTGTCTAATCTTCTATTAAAGAGAGTGATTTAATGTATAAAGCGTACTGGCTTACTAACGTTACACTTGATAGCGGATATGTATTTGAGAATGAAAGAATTGATGGAACAAAGACTGCCCTATACAATATCTTTATAAATGACGGGATCATTAAGGAAATTCAATTGGCTAATGTTCCTTTGCAAACTCATTTACCAGTTCAAGACGCAAGAAATTTACTTGCTCTTCCTGCTTTTAAAGAAATGCATAACCATCTTGACAAGACCTACTTAGGACTGCCATGGAAATCATGCACTCCGGTTCCGAATTTAATGGAGCGCTTAAACTTAGAAGCGGTGGAGCTCGCTGAACTCGCTGAAACAGGACAACACCGAGCTGAGCAGATGCTTCATCTTCTGTTAAAAGGTGGCGCCACACATGTCAGAACTCATGTTAATATTGACCCATACATTGGTTTGAAGAATTTAGAAGAAATTCAGAAAGCACTAGAGAGTTTTAAAGGGAAAATGACACACGAGATAGTGGCTTTTCCCCAACATGGACTGCTAAGAACAAATTCAACTGCATTAATGAGACAGGCGATGAAAGAAGGAGCGTCCTTAGTGGGAGGCTTAGATCCTGGTGGAGTAGATAATAATATAGAGGCTTCACTATATGAAATGGTGGATTTAGCTGTTGAGTTTGATGCAGATATTGATATCCATATACATGATCCAGGTCATCTTGGATTTTATACAATCAAGAAACTGGCTTCTTTAATCGAAGAAGCAGGGTGGAAAAACAGAGTGGCTGTTAGTCATGCATTTGCAATTGGGGATGTCCCAATTGAAGAATCAAATGATCTGGCTAGTATTTTATCAAACTTAGGAATAGCCATCATGTCTACTGTTCCGATAAACCGGGTAATTCCCCCCATTGATTTACTTCATGAAAAGGGTGTACACGTAGCTCTTGGATGTGATGGTTTTTATGACTCCTGGTCTCCATTCGGTACAGGAGATATGCTTGAAAAGGCAGGTAGATTAGCTGAGAGGTACAACTGGAAGGATGAGTATGCACTGACTCAATCCCTCCAATTCATTACGGGCGGGGTTAAGACACTAGACGATGAAGGAAATCGTTTATGGCCGAATGTTGGAGATGATGCAAGTATGGTATTAGTAGATGCATCATGCTCTGCCGAGGCAGTTGCTAGAAGATCAAGGCGTGCTGCGGTTATCGTCAATGGAAATTTGGTTTACGGTGGACTCAACTGTGAATCTGCTTTGAAGGCAAATTGAATGTCTATTACAAGAAGGGATGAATGGCATGAATACAATCTTTTGGTTAAAGAATGCACGTTTAGAATGTGGTTACCAAAAAGAGAATGAAAGAGTTACAGGCACAATAACTGGGCTATTTCATCTGTTAATAGAGGATGGGAGGATCACGAAGATTGTCAAAGATGGGGAGCCCATTTCTAATGATGTACCGGTGGAAGATGCAAAAGGATTGCTAGTGCTTCCTTCCTTTATTGAAAAGCATGTACATCTTGATAAGACCCTGATGGGGGATGTATGGAGAGCATGTACCCCTTCTTCAAGTGTCACTGAACGCTTCGAAAATGAAAAAAAAGTGCTTCCTACTATTGCAGCCAGCACACGTAATCGTGCTGAATCTTTACTGGAAATACTTTTAGCTTCTGGCTCTACTCATGTACGGACTCATGTTGATATTTACCCAGAAGTAAGATTGCAAAACCTAGAGCAAGTGCAACAGGCGCTAGAAACCTATTCTAATAGACTCAGTTCAGAAATAGTCGCATTTGCGCAGCACGGATTGTTGCGATCAGGTTCTACAAAGCTTGTCAGAGAGGCATTGCGAAATGGAGCAGGAATAGTAGGGGCAGTCGACCCAGCCACAATCGATAACAATATTGAAGCCTCATTAGTACAATTAATAGATTTAGCAGTGGAAGCAAATGCTGATGTTGATCTGCATTTACATGACCCTGGTCACCTGGGAACGTTTACTATGAAACGGCTAGCGGCTCTTACTAAGGAAGCGGGCTGGGAAGGCAGAGTAGCTGTAAGCCATGCATTCGGTATAGGAGATGTTTCGAAAGAAGAAGCCTATGAGC